>JAFDBW010000314.1 GCA_019313105.1 Deltaproteobacteria bacterium
CGCCGTCTCCTGGGCCGAGAGCAGCTGGTCGTGGACTTCGTGGTGCTCTTCATCCTTGATCAGGGCATTGCCGCCGATTGCGATGACGACCCGTTTGACTGTCAATGGCATGCTTTGACTCTTTTAATAAAGGCCGTATCAGGCGGCGTATTTATCAACGTAGATGCTGGGGATCGCGGCATACATCGCCGCGGCCTTGACCAGCTCGTCCTTCCAGGTCACCTCGTTCGGCGCGTGGGCCTGGTCTTCGTGACCGGGGCCGAAGCCGATACAGGGTATATTGTAGCGTCCCATGATGGAAACGCCATTGGTCGAGAAGGTCCACTTGTCGACCAGCGGTGCGGACTTGAACAGGCGCTGGAAGGAATCGACCAGGGTCTTGCAGGCCGCATGCTCTTCCTCAAGCACCCAGCAGGGGAAGTAACATTCCGTCGGGTAGACCAGGCCGGTGTAGGACGGGCGCTTGTAGTCGTACATGCTGACCTTGGCGCCAGCCTTCTGTACTGCCGGCAGCATGCGGATCTCATCCAGTGCCCCTTCCCAGGTCTCGCCGTATGTCAGGCGCCGGTCGATGGAAATCGAGCAGCCGTCGGCGACCGCGCAGCGGGACGGCGAGGTGGAGAAGATTTCTGAAACCGTCAGCGAACCCTTGCCGAGGAACGGATCGTCCTTAAGGCGCAGGTGCAGCTCCTGCAGCTCAGAGAGGATCGGTGCCATCTTGAAGATCGCGTTGTCGCCCCGCTCGGGCGCCGAACCATGCGCGCTGACGCCGTCGACCTCGACCAGGATCTCCATCCGCCCCCGCTGTCCACGGTAGACTCCGAGCGAGGTCGGC
Organism: Deltaproteobacteria bacterium; assembly: GCA_019313105.1. Lineage (GTDB taxonomy): Bacteria > Desulfobacterota > Desulfuromonadia > Desulfuromonadales > BM103 > JAFDBW01. The sequence continues at coordinate 836 of JAFDBW010000314.1, forward strand.
TCGGTGGAGACCACGAACTCCGGCCGGATCTTGCTCTCTTCGATGATGTACTGCCAGCAGAGCCCGTCGCAGTCCTCCTCCTGCACGGTGCCGGTCACCAGCAGGGTATAGTCTTTCTCCAGACCGAGATCCTTGATGATCTTGCCGGCGTAGACCATTGAGGCCATGCCGCCCTCCTGGTCGCTGCCACCGCGGCCGTAGATCACCTGGTCATCCTCGTAACCGGTATAGGGATCATGTTCCCAGTTGTCGCGGTTGCCGATACCGACCGTGTCGATATGGGCATCCATGGCGATCAGGTGCTTGCCGCTGCCGATATAGCCCAGCACGTTGCCCATCGGGTCGATCTCGACCTTGTCGAAGCCGACCGTTTCCATCTCCCGCTTGATCCGCTGAATCACCTTTTCCTCGTCGCAGCTTTCACTGGGGATGGCGATCATGTCCCGCAGGAAGGCGCTGATCTGTGGCCGGTAAAACTCTGCTTTTTCGACAATCTTCTGAAAATCAAGCGACATGCGAATCTCCATTATTTCTGCTGTGATTGGTACTGAAAGGGTTAATTGTTATTGACTGGGTCACCGGACATCTGCTGCAGGCGGCTCAGGCTACTTTGCCAATTGGAGCGAATCATCGATTTACTGCGCAAGACATCCCCCGAACGCAGGGCTTCGAGGATCTGGCGATGTTCCCCGACCGAATCGGTCGCCAGCGAAGAGCCCTCGAAATAGGTTACTTCCACCCGGCGATAGCGGATTTTCAAGTCTTGCAGGATATTGATCAGGAAGGGGTTGTTGGTGCGGTGGATATAGACATCATGGAATTGCGCGTCGGCCCGCGAAGCTCCGACCGGTTCACTCTGCGCGAGGGCCTTTTCCAGAAGCGTATTCGCCGTTTCCATTTTATCGAAATCAGCCTCTGTCATGTTGCCGGAGGCTTCGCCGATCGCCAGTGCTTCCAGAGTCCAGATGATCGGATAGATCATCTCTGGCTCCTCAATGGAGATATCGGTCACTCGTGTCCAGCGATTCGCCGAAGACTCGACGAGGCCCTTGTCTTCCAGGCGGCGCAATGCTTCACGAACCGGAGTCCGGCTGACCCCCATTTTTTCGGCCAGCTCCTTGTCGAGCAGTTTTTCCCCGGGGCGCAGCTCGCCCTCCATGATCCACATGAGCAAAGTATTGTAGACCTCTTCCCTCATGCTGAAACGGCTGATCGGCTTGATCCGATTCGGGATGGGCATAGCGGGAATTCCCTTGATCTGAAGATAAGGCCGGCGCGCGGGACATTGGATGTAATATATCAGTTTCCGGGAGAAGTCAAGGACGCGCAGTGATCCAGGCATGCTTCTGTCAATATATCTCGGTTTTAAACTGCGACACTAACCAGGAGGATCGAGAACCAGGGGACAGGAGTTTACTCCATGCAAACCAGTCAGCAAACGGAAGGTTCTTACGCCCGTTCACGCAATCACGGCAAATTCGCAGGCAGCTTTACCTTCTCCCCGTCGCCACCCGGTCCGAGCCCACCTGCGGCCAGCAGTTCGAGAAAATCCTCACGGGGAAGATCCCGAGCCCCCATGCTCGCCAGATGCGGGTTCGGCACTTGGCAGTCCAGCAGGATGAATTCCTCTCTGTCAAGGTAGCGAACCAGTTGCGCAAGGATCACCTTGGAGGCATTCGTCCGGCGATGGAACATTGACTCACCGAAGAAAAATTTCCCCAGGGCAACACCATAAAGGCCGCCGACCAGTTCATCATCCTCCCAGGCTTCCACGGAATGGGCAAAGCCGAGTTCATGCAATTTTTGGTAGGCCGCCTGCATTTCCGCGATCAGCCAGGTCTGCTGCCCGTGCTTAACACGGACATCGGCACAGCTAGCGACGACCTGGGCAAAGGCCCGGTTGCTGGTCAGCTGGAAACGCCGCTGCCTGATCAGCCTTTCGAGACGGCGCGACACGTAAATCTCCTGCGGGAAAAGCACACAGCGGGGGTCGGGCGACCACCAGAGGATCGGTTCATTTTCACCATACCAGGGGAAGATGCCGGACCGGTAGGCGAGGAGCAGGCGCTCCGGCGAAAGGTCGCCGCCCACAGCCAGCAGCCCTTCCTGCGTCGCCAGCCTCGGGTCGGGGAAAATCAGTTCATCGGTGAGGCGGAAGACTGGCATTAGAAGAACGGCACGCGGTACGAGGAACGCGGTACGAGGAGTTCATCATCAAAAGCGTTCATCTTTGCGCGTCCCGCGTTCCGCCTTTCTCGTCCCGATTTCAGCTGTAGCTGAAACTGAGTTTTCCTGACTTGAAGCCGATGCGGACCCTGCCGCCACCGGTCAGGCGACCGAAGAGGATTTCGTCGGCCAGCAGGTTGCCGATTTCATTCTCGATCAGGCGACCCAGCGGGCGAGCCCCGAACACCGGATCATATCCGCGGCGAGCCAGGTCGCGGCGGGCGCCGTCGGTCAGAGTCAGGGTGACCTTGCGTTCCGACAATGAGCCCTTCAGTTGACGGATGAACTTGTCCACCACACGGGTCATGACATCTTCGTCAAGCGCACGAAAAGCGATAATCGCATCGAGGCGATTACGGAATTCCGGCGAGAAGGTCTTTTCGACCTCATGGCGCGCTTCTCCGGGCAGGCGACCGCCGAAACCAATCGGTGCACTGCTCATCTCCCGGGCCCCGACATTGCTGGTCATGATCAGGATGATGTTGTGGAAATTGGCCTGGCGGCCATTATTGTCGGTCAGGCTGCCATGATCCATGACCTGTAACAGGATGTTAAAGATATCCTGATGGGCTTTTTCGATCTCGTCAAGCAGCAGCACCGCATAGGGGTTGCGGATCACGGCATCGGTCAGCAGGCCACCCTGCTCGAAACCGATATAGCCGGGAGGAGATCCGATCAGGCGGGAGACGGCGTGTTTCTCCATGTACTCGCTCATGTCGAAACGCAGGAACTCTACGCCCATCTGCGCAGCAAGCTGTTTGGCGGCCTCGGTCTTGCCAACCCCGGTCGGTCCGGTAAAGAGGAACGAACCGGTCGGCTTCTCCGGCTGGCCCAATCCGGCGCGAGCCCGGCGGATTGCCTGGCAGAGCTGCTCGAGCGCCTGCTCCTGACCGTAAACCTGACGTTTGAGGGACGTGTCAAGTTCCTTGAGCTTGCGCCGGTCTGACTGTGCCAGCTTGCGTGCCGGGATGCGCGCCATGCTGGCGATAACCGCTTCGACGTCCGCAACACCGATAGTCGAGCGCTTGCGCGGATAAAGCCGCAGCCTGGCGCCGGCCTCATCGATAACATCGATCGCCTTGTCCGGCAGGCGGCGGAAGTTGACATGCCGGGCAGAGAGGATGGCGGCAGCTTCCAGGTCGGCAGGGGTGTACTTCACACAATGGTGCTCTTCGTAATAGCCTTTGAGCCCTTCAAGGATCTCGACGGTTTCATCGACACTCGGCTCCATGACATCGATCTTCTGGAAACGTCGCGACAGAGCGCGGTCTTTTTCAAAGAGGTTTTTGTATTCTTCGTAAGTCGTTGAGCCGATGCAGCGAAGCTCTCCGGTGCCAAGTACCGGCTTGAGGATGTTGGCTGCATCCAGCGAACTGCCGCTGGTCGCGCCGGCGCCGACGATCGTATGGATCTCGTCGATCGAGAGAATTGCCCGGGGACGTTTTGACAAGGCCTGGACCACGGCCTTGAGGCGTTCTTCGAAATCCCCGCGATACTTGGTCCCGGCCAGCAATGCTCCCATATCCAGGGCAAAAAGTTCAGCGTCCTGCAAAAGCTCCGGGACATCGTTATCGAGGATACGTAAAGCCAGGCCTTCGGCGATAGCGGTCTTGCCGACACCGGGCTCGCCGACCAGCACCGGGTTATTCTTGCGGCGGCGGCAGAGAATCTGAATGGTCCTTTCCAGCTCCAGCTGCCGGCCAACCAAAGGATCGATCTTGCCTTTCGCCGCCCGTTCGAGAAGGTTGATCGTAAAGGCTTCGAGTGGATTGACCTTCTTGGTCTTCTTCTCTCCAGGCGCCTGTCTGGTCTGTTCATCCGGCTCCGGCTGTCCGGAAACGTCATCCTGCATCGGCACCCGGGTGATGCCGTGGGATACGTAGTTGAGAACATCGAGCCGGGACAGGCCTTCGCTCTGGAGGATCTGAGCAGCCAGGCAGTCCTCCTGCTCCATAATGGCCGCAAGGATGTCGCCGATGCCGATCTCTTCACGGCCGGAGGACTGCATATGTGTCACGGTTCGCTGCAGCACGTTCTGCAGGCCAACGGTCTGCTCCGGCATATCCCCTTCGAGCTGATCGAGCGATTCGAGGTGTTGTTCAAAAAAGAGCTCCAGATCCGTTCGCAAAGTTTCCACGTCACCACCGCACGCCTTGAGGATCTCGCACCCCTGGTCGTCAAACAGCATGGCATAGAGGACATGCTCGGTGGTCAGAAACTCATGATGCCTGCGCTGGGCCTCCCTGACTGCGAGGGAGAAAGTTATTTGTACTTCCTGGTTGAACATGGTTGTCTATTGCTCCATCCATGCTGCCGGGGCCATCCTCGAGCAGCAATCCCGGTTTCCTTTACGTCTGAATAATTGTAACAGATATCAAGCCTGTTCCAGAGAGCAGCGCAATGGGAAGCCCTCCCTGCGGGCCATATCGTGGACCTTTCTCAGCTTGGTTTCAGCAATTTCGTACGGAAAAGCGCCACAGACCCCTGCTCCCTTGAAATGGATGTGAAGCATGATCCGGTTCGCCTCAGTCGGCGATTTATGAAAAACCGCGATCAGTGCTTCGACGACAAACTCCATCGTCGTATAGTCGTCGTTGTGCATTAAAACCGTGTACATCGGTGGCTGTCTGGTTCTGGTGCGCCGTTTCACATCGACACGGGTCTGATTGTCGGTCGTCGGTTTTGCCATGGTCCTGCCCGCAACAAAAGCTTTGATTGGTAGTCGGATACAAGCGTCATCTTAGCACAAAATATTGCGAGCTGTCACCGGGGCTCATGCCCGATTTGACAGGGCATCAAAAAACAATAGAATGTTTAGAATAAACTGTTATTTATTTTCCGGGTTCACTAATCTTTTCCGGTCTGACTAAATGCTTGCAAGCATTTAGTAAATACGGAGGTTTTATGCTCGGATTCAGTCCGGAAAACAGTCCCTTGCAGCGGTTGTGTCGCGGGTTCTTCACCGGGGCACTTGTAACCGGTACGGTCATTCTTCTTCTCAACGGCCTCTATGGTCTGTCTTTGACCGTGCAACAGGGCTGGCTGCCGGTTTTGTTGGGCGGTCTTGCCGGCCTCCTCGCCGGACGCACTGCACTGCAGTTGCGCACCACGACCCGCCGACTCGAAGATCTCAAAAAACGCTCGCAGGAATTTTACCAGAGCACTCCTGCCTTACTGCATTCGATGGATAACCGGGGACGCCTCCTGAATGTCAGCCAGGCGTGGCTTGACATCCTTGGTTATGACCGCGCGGAGGTCATCGGCAAAGACTTTTTTGCATTTGTCGTTGGTGACAATCTCGAACAGATACGGGCCAAACATTTTCAAACCCTTGAAAAACTAGGGCAGATCAAGGATATCAACTATCAACTGCTCTGCGCAGACGACTCGATTATTGAAGTTGCCATTACAGAAGTCGCCCGCCGTGATGCCGAAGGCCACCTGATCGAAAGCCTCGCCGTCCTCAATGACCTGACCATTCACCGTGCCGCCGAAGAGCGCATCGAGCGCCTGGCCTACTTCGACACCCTCACCGGACTGCCTAACCGGGCCCTGATGAACGACCGCATCATCCAGGCGGTCGCCCAGGCTCGTCGAGAAAACCGCCAGGTGGGGGTCTTTTTTCTCGACCTGGATCGCTTCAAACTGATCAACGATACGCAGGGGCATGCAGTCGGCGATATGGTCCTGCGCTCCGTAGCGCAACGTCTGAAAAAAATTATCCGTCGAGGCGACACCTTTGCCCGCCTCAGTGGCGACGAGTTTGTCATCATCCAGGCCGACCCGAACCACGATCCAAACTTCACGATCATGGGACGACGGATTCTCGAAACCCTCGATCAGCCTTTTCTGGTCGGCAGCCGGGAGTTTTTCACGACTGCCAGCGTCGGCGTCGCAATCTATCCGATCGACGGCGATGACCCACAGACACTACTGAAGAGCGCCGACACGGCGATGTATGTCGCCAAAAGCCGCGGCCGCAACAACATGCAGTTCTTTTCCGAGGAGATGAATGCCGCAGCAATGGCCAAGACTGATCTGGAAAGCCGGTTACGCAAAGCCCTGAGCGACGGCGAGCTGCAGCAGCACTACCAACCCCAGGTCAACCTCATTACCGGTCGCATCACCGGAGTCGAAGCATTGCTGCGCTGGTATGACAGCGATGGGACCCTGATCCCCTCCAGACAGATTATCGACATCGCAGAGGAGAGCGGGCTGGCATTTCTCCTTGGAGAGTGGGCCCTTAAAACGGCCTGCACCCAGGCCAGAGTCTGGCAAAACCAGGGGCAATCGTCTTTGCACATGTCCGTCAACCTGTCCGGGCATCATATTCGCCAGCCGAATTTTACTGATTATCTCGAGCTGATTGTTAAAGAAACCGGCATCAAGCCCAATACCCTGGAGATAGAGCTTGCCGAGAACTCGGTCATGGACCATGTCGACGAGAGCATCATGGCCTTGACCGATCTGAAAATTCGCGGGGTCAATCTGTCCATTGATGATTTCGGCACCGGTTATTCTTCACTACTGTATCTGAAACATTTCCCGATCCACCGCATCAAAATCGCCCAGGAATTAATCCTGGACATTATTCACAACCCAGATTACGCAGCGATCACCGAGGCCATTCTGGGCATGGCCAAAAGTCTCCAGCTGTCAGTAACGGCGGTTGGCGTAGAAGAGCCCATGCAACTTGAATTTTTACGTGAAAGGGGTTGTGTCGAGGTCCAGGGAGAGGTGTTCGGTGCAGCGATGAATGCCGAGCAGATGACGGAGTTCCTGAAAGAGTCCAACGGCCGGATCAAAAGCATTATCCCCACCGGCAATCAGAGGGAACTAAATTTCGAGGGGACTTCAACTGAGATTCATTAAGCCGAATACCGGTCA
>JAFDBW010000315.1 GCA_019313105.1 Deltaproteobacteria bacterium
CAAGGATCCCGGTTTTGCGAACGGTACTTGTGGCTCATGCCACAAAAACTAACTAGCTGGTTCGTGAACAGATATTTCACAAACCTGAGGAAATTATGCGTTTGGGTAGAATCCGGAAGTAGATATTAGCGACCCTGGCAAGGGAGTGAACAATGGTTGACGGCCTTCTCTGTAAGGCCGTCAACCCGATTAACTGTCTGCCTCGTCATTCGAATGAATCGATAGCCAATGCAGACCATGTTGCTGCCGGATATGTGAATGGTGGTGATGCACAGGACTACTGCTTTAAAACCTCAGTAAGTTGTCATGACTCCGGTGGCGCCTTGGGTGCGACGGTGTCAGCCACCCATGATGGAGATTGCGCCCTCTGCCAAACACCGTGCCAAACCTGAATCCAGGCATTCCTGCCGAAGGCGGTGATTGCATGACCTGTCACACAGGAAATGCGCGTAATTTGTAGGAACGCTGTCTATAATCCTGCTCAACTGCCAACTGTCCTCCCTGTTTTGTCGGCGGTCCGTCTAATCCTCTCCACAATTCCCACAACATTGGCCGCTGGTCAGGTCTTACATAAAAAGGAATATGACGCTGGTCCTGACCTATTTGGCCATCCCAAAAAACAGTTCAGAAGTAATGATTGTTCAGGGTATATACTTTAATGCAGGAAAAAGCTGGGAGGGTGATAGCTGATTCATGCGATTTTAGAAAATTGGGAATAGTCTACGAAAAAGCTTCCTATCAGTCGGATTTATGACAAAATAGCATCCTGTAAATGGTAGGCTCGTGCCAATGGCTGTTTTACGATACAGACGAAACCAGCAGTCTTACTCCTTATGAAACTGGAAGTTTCCTCCGCCATCATCCTCCACCACACCGATTACGGCGAAGCCGACCGGATCGTAACATTTTTGACCCCTGATCATGGACGCCTCAAGGGTTTTGCCAGAGCGGCACGCAAAAGCCGCAAGCGTTTCGGCGCGGCACTGGAACCACTTGCCGAAGTTCAGATGCACTGGGTTTCCAGAAGCTCAGGAGACCTGGTCAGCCTGCGTGATGCCGATTTGGTCAAGCTGCGTGCCGGGCTGCGCCGCGACCTGGAAACCCTGACGCTGGCCGGTTATGGCTGTGAGCTGACCGAAGTGCTCTTCGATGATTCAGGGGCCGGAGTTGAGGTTTTCCAGTTACTTCAGGCTTTTCTGGACCACCTCGACAGCGAAGGATTTTCGGTCGAAGCAAGGTTGCTTCTGGAAATCCGCATGTTGTCTCTCTCCGGATACATGCCGCACTTGCAGCATTGTGCAGATTGTTCCAGCCCATTACCGGCTGGGCAGGTCAGTTTCTCTGCATTCCATAACGGCAGTCTGTGCGCTGAGTGTGATGCCGGCCGGGTCGCTATCAAGGTGGACCGGATGACGCTCGGTACCTTCGGCCGGATCCTTGAAACACCCCTGACCCGTTTCTCCGGTTTCAAACTCAGTCCTCAGTCGCGGCAGGAGGGGCAGGCTCTGCTCAATGATGCTTTGCGATGTCACTTACATCGGCCGTTGAAGAGCTTGGAGATGTTGGATCGGTTTAGTCCGGAGGAATAATTTCGGGGCAACAATATTAACCAGGCCGTCATTGGTAACCTTCATGGTGGTCTCCTCTCGTTACGTTTTGATGGAAAGTTATCTTTTCTCCATCATGGCGCATAGACGCCGAATTGTGAAACGGGGGAGACCATTTCATCACGACCCGCTGGTTTAGGTGCTGTTTTTGATAGAGAACGTTGCCCTGATTTAACTCAGATTAATTTGATTATTTTACCGCCTTATCAACACATGGAACTCTTGACAGGAAAAGACCCGCAAGCTAAGATGCCAAGCCTGTTTGCACGTTTGAGAAATTGTATACAGTATACGTTTTAAGGCTGCATTCGGTGCTTGGGGGCTTGCGACTGGTTTAAGTGTTTACCGGCTCTTAGCCACCGCCTCACACACGGAGGTATTGTGACTTTTCAAGAACTGATTCTGGCACTGCAGAATTACTGGGCCAACCACGGTTGCATCATCCAGCAACCTTACGATACGGAAAAAGGGGCCGGGACTTTTCATCCCGCAACTTTCCTGCGCGCGCTTGGTCCCGAACCGTGGAACGTGGCTTATGTTGAGCCTTCGCGCCGTCCGACAGATGGCCGCTACGGTGAGAACCCGAACCGACTGCAACATTACTACCAGTTCCAGGTGATTCTCAAACCGTCGCCGATGAATATCCAGGAGCTCTATCTCGATTCGCTGAAAAGCTTCGGTATCGACCCGGCCAAGCATGATATCCGTTTCGTCGAGGATGACTGGGAATCGCCGACCCTCGGCGCCTGGGGCCTCGGCTGGGAAGTCTGGCTGGACGGCATGGAAATCACCCAGTTTACCTATTTCCAGCAGTGCGGCGGCATCGACCTCAAACCTATTCCGGGTGAACTGACCTACGGCATCGAACGAATCGCCATGTACATCCAGGGTGTCGACAATGTCTACGACCTCGACTGGGGCGGCGGCATCAAGTACGGTGACGTACACCACCAGACCGAAGTTGAGTTTTCCACCTACAATTTCGAGGAAGCCGACACCGGCATGATGCTGCAA
>JAFDBW010000316.1 GCA_019313105.1 Deltaproteobacteria bacterium
AAAGTAAGGCGGCGTCAGGGGCCGCAACCCCTGCATCCACTTGCATTGATTGATGGTTTGCCGGTTGCGCCCGGCAGGCGCCCTACTTTTCTTGCCGGCCAAGAAAAGTAGGCAAAAGAAGTCCGCCCTCCGTTTGCCCGCCATAGCGCTTCGCTCTATAGCGGGTTCCCTCACGCCATGGAATCAATCCGGCGAAGAAAAAAAACTCGGCTTACGCCTCAGACAGTTTTTCTTCGTTTATCCGGATTAATTTCATTCTGTTCGGCGGCACTGAAAGGGAAGGAAAGGCAAAAGTAAAAAAGCAATACAGAGGGTAACAGATTAACCACCTGTTGCCCTCTGTATCATGACGTCCCGCTGAACTTCGGCAACAGCCTGAAGCACCCATTAGTGAAGCGCCCCGCTTGCTAATGAGGAGTCTCTCTTCTGCTTGTAAATGTTCAGGATCGTTACGAGATTGAAACCAGAAGTTTTTTGTAGAAATCGTAGGCTTCCATGCCGCCAGGATTGTTGTGGGAGGCCAATGAATCAATTCTGAGGAATTCCAACAGCAGCGGAAAATTCGGGTCAACCAGGTACTGCCGCTGCTTTTTGCTGAGATCTTCCGGCCTCTGCAACTGCCACGAGTGGTGGAAGGTGTGGTGACGGATCACCCAGCTGATTCGCGCGCGACGCTCTACAGGTATGCCGAGCCTGGCGAGAATGACCTCCGCCATTTCAGCACCCAGCCTGGCATGACCGTAGGCGGTTATCCGTCCATCGGCATTCTGTTCCGTGGTCGCCGGCTTGCCGATGTCATGCAGCAGGGCGACCCATAGCAGGTCCGGGTCGCAGCCGGCCGGGCAGGCTTCGATTGCCAGTCGGGTATGGATGGCGACATCGCCCTCGGCGTGATAATCAGGTGGCTGTGGCGTTCCGGTCAAAGCCTTCAATTCCGGGATCACCTCGCATAATTCTCCCCACCAGCACTGACCTCGTTGACGCATCAGGTTTTCTATCGCCTCGATGCGGTTCATTTTTTGACCTTGGGTTGTTTCAGCTGGGCCATGCGCTCCGGCAGCTTTTCGAGGTTTTGCTCCCAGCGGCTGCAGGCTATAATGATCCTCGGCCAACCGGTGGGGATGATCTCCTGGGTGTGGGCCAGGTTGTTGCGGATGTTCTCCATCTCCTTGACCGCCCGGCGCATTTCCCTGCGCGACTCAACACCAATAGCCTGACGGAATTCCTCATCGTAAGAGATGATCCAGCCCTTGTCTCCATACTGGAGGCAGTCGACCAGATCGACATTCTGCCCTCTGCGCTGACGCTCCTCCTGGAGAAGTTTGGCCTTGGCTAGGCGCTGCTCAGAGAGGAACTCCTGCCAGGAACCGTCGCTGTAACGATGACGGATGATCTCGGTGATCACCATCTCACCCAGGGTGATGATGCCGAACATGAACATCCGCATCGGTGGTTTTTCGAGGTCGGTTAAAGTGATGATGGCGCCGACCCGATCGAGGATGGTGACGAAGCACTGCTTGTTGATCGCCAGCGACTTGACCACATCGGTCAGGTTAGCCGTATCCGGCACCAGGTCGTCATCCGGGGTAAACGAATGGGAGTGCTCACCGCAGTGGCCTGAGACGAGCTCCTCGCGGCGCACATAACCTTCCACCAAACCGTCTTTTCTGACGCCGACCAGGTCGAAGTCCTTTTCCTCCATGACCACTTTAACCTCTTCAGCCCTGGCACTTTCGTCAAAAGAGACAAGGGGTTCGGCAATATCCATCGCCGTGAACCCTTCGAGGAACAGACGCCGCAGGCGTGAACTTTGAGTGTCTCTCCAGGGCATGAGGCCTCCTTGCACCGACAGCTTAGTTATCTGGATGAATCGCAGTCAAGTCTAACAAACTCTACCCGGAAGGCCAGTCCTTCTCAACCGGGCGACATCTGAACTTCATGTGATTACAGATGCTTGCAGAAACGGTAATATTGTTAAGAGTTTGAAGTTTTAGTAGTTTAATGTATCATTAAATTTATCTTTTTAAAATTCGATGTGAAGTTTTTACGCACTGAAAGGCCCTGTCGGTTTTACGGATCATGTAGTTGACTGCAGCTGGCTGAATCTTCAGGAGAGACGCGATGCGTTCTGTTGTTATTTTGATGCTGGGCACGACCTTGATTGTGTCAGGTTGCATGAAGGTCGGGCCCGATTTCATCACGCCACCGGCTCCGGTGGCGGATTCATGGATGGAGCCTGACGATCAGCAGTTAATGGCCACGTCAGATCCGCACGAGGAATGGTGGACGGTTTTCAATGACCCCATTCTGAATGAACTTGTCGAAGATGCCTACCAGCAGAACCTCACTCTGCAGATCGCCGGATTGCGCATCCTGGAAGCCAGGGCGCAGCTCGGCATCGCCACCGGCAGCCTCTATCCGCAACAGCAGCAGCTTGGAGGTGGGGCAGCCGCTGTTGGCGGTAGCCGCAATGCAGCAAACAGTGCCGGAGGGGATCTGCATTTCAAGGATTTGAGCACGAGCATGGATGCAGCCTGGGAGCTTGATTTCTGGGGCAAATTCAGGCGTGGCGTTGAAGCGGCCGATGCCCAGTTCCTGGCTGCTATCGCTGACCATGATGATGTCATGGTCACGCTTACAGCAGATGTTGCCCAGGCATATATCCTGATGCGTACCAATGAAGAACGCATTGTCCTGGCCAATGAAAGTGTTGCGATCCAGGAAAGATCTCTGGAGATCGCAGAGAATCGTTTCGAAGGTGGGTTGGTCACTGAACTGGATGTGCATCAAGCGCGCTCGCTCCTCGCCAACACGCGCGCGACAATTCCCCGTTTGGAGCTCGGCTATCAACAAGCCATGAACGCGTTAAGTGTTTTGTTGGGACAACCTCCAAGCGACCTGAGTGCAACCCTGAATTCACCCGGACACGTTTCAGGCATCCCCAAAGTTCCTGTCACAGTAGCTGTTGGGGTCCCCGCAGACCTTCTGCGCCGTCGTCCGGATGTCCGTCGAGCGGAGCTTCAGGCGGCTGCTCAGAGTTCCCTGATTGGCGTTGCCAAGGCGGACCTGCTGCCTCACTTCACTCTGATTGGCAGCATCGGTTTACAAACCAGCAAAAGCTCTTTAACACGTAACGGCAGCAGCAGCTTCAGCGACCTCTTCGACAGTGACAGCATGACGTATTTTGCCGGGCCGTCATTAACCTGGGATCTCTTCAACTACGGACGGATCAAAAACCAGGTGCGAGTTCAGGACGCTCGTTTCCAGCAATTGGTGGTGAACTATAAGAATACGGTACTGCGAGCTGCGCAGGAGACTGAAGATGCCATGGTTGGCTTCCTGAAAAAACAGCAGGAAGCGTTCTTTCTTGCCGATGCTGTCAAGGCTTCCCAGCGCTCCGTAGATATCTCCGTGCTTCAATACGGAGAAGGCCTGACTGATTACCAACGTGTCCTGGATGCCCAGCGAGGATTATCTCTTGATCAAGATGCGTTGGCCAGCATCCAGGGCTCGGCGGTACTTAGTCTTGTGAGTATGTACAAGGCCCTAGGTGGCGGTTGGCAGGCCCGGACCGGGCAGGATTTTGTCAAGCCCGAGACTCAGCAGGAGATGGCTGAGCGTACTGACTGGGGTGGACTGCTGGAAGAACCGAAACAAGAGGCAGATGAGACCAGCAAGGATTCCGACTGGCGCTGGCCGGATTGGTAAGAAACTTGTGGAAGCGAGTGAGGGAGGAAGATGGAGAGGCAACTTTTGCCCCCCTCCCACTCTCACAAACTCGCTATCTCACTATATATAGACAACATTAACTTTTAACTGTTAGCTGAAATCAGGTGTGCTATGAAAAATCGATTGACTCGAATTGTTACCCTCCTCTCCCTGCTCCCTCTTCTCATGACCCTGGTCGCCTGCGGCGAAAAGGAAGTCATTGAAAAGGATGCGATTCGGCCTATCAGGGCAATGAAAATCACTGATGTTGAGCCGTTTGGTGGTCGCTGGTACCCCGGTCAGGCGACAGCAACCCAGGAGGCCAACATGTCGTTTCGGGTTCACGGCAGCGTCTATCGCATCCCTGTTGATATCGGTGACGAGGTCAAGCGGGGGGATTTGCTCGCTCGCCTTGATCCAAAGGATTACCAGGTTGAATTGAATAATGCAAAAGCTCAACTGCATAAGGCAATTTCTGACCGTGAACTTGCTGAATCGGAGTATGCAAGGGTTGCCAGGGTCTTTGAAAAAGACCCCGGAGCGGTCAGTAAGTCGATGGTCGACACTCGTAAGGCACAAAAAGATTCTGCTGGAGCACAGGTAGAGTCAGCCAAGGCTGCTGTTGAGCGGGCCATGGACAATATGAGCTACACCTATCTGAAATCACCCTTCGATGGTTTGGTGGTTGAGAAGTTTGTCGAACAGTTCGAAGATGTCCAGGCAAAGCAGGCAGTCATTCGTGTCCTTGATAACAGCAGCATTGAGTTTACGGTACAGGTCCCGGAAACCTTGATGGAGCATATCGACATCGTTAAAACCCTGGGAGCCTTCGTCGTCTTCGACACCTACCCTGGGGCTGAGGTGCCCGCCAAGGTCAAGGAGGTAGGTAAAGAAGCTTCAAAGACTACACGGACTTACCCGGTCACATTAATTATGGATCAGCCCGATAATTTCAAGATCCTTCCGGGCATGGCCGGCAAAGCTAAAGGTGATAAGGCCGCGACCGCGAAGATCGCCGGGGATGTTGGCATGGTCGGGTTCGAGATTCCGATTACTGCAGTCTTTTCAGATGATGCCGAGAAAACTTTTGTCTGGGTGCTTGACCAGAACAGCAATCAGGTTAGCAAGAGAGAGGTGACTCTCATCAACCTGACCGAGGTTGGCGCCATGGTCACTGGCCTGGAAACGGGTGAGACCATCGCCACAGCAGGGGCCAATCTGCTTGTTGAAGGCCAGCAGGTTCGCATCCTCGAATAGTTAAACCTGACATATTTTGTTGAATAACCTGACATATGAGGAGATTCGTCTGTGAATCTTGCAAAGATAGCCATTGAGAAAAAAGCCGTCAGCTATTTTATAACCTTCCTGCTTATTGCTGGCGGTATTGCCAGCTTCCTGTCACTTGGACAGCTTGAAGACCCTGACTTCAGTGTCAAGACTGCCGTGATCCTGACCCAGTACCCTGGAGCCAGTGCGGAACAAGTTGAACTCGAGGTGACTGATCGCATCGAAGTTGCCCTGCAACAGCTGAAAACCATCGATTATATCAAGTCTTTTTCCGCTCCTGGGTATTCGCAGATCTGGGTCAATATTGATACGCAATACTGGTCCGACCGGCTGCCGCAAATCTGGGACGAGATGCGACGCAAAGTCCGCGATATAGAAGAATCTTTGCCGCCAGGATGTGAAAGGCCTGTTATCAATGACGACTTTGGTGATGTCTATGGCTTGGTGATGGCGATCACCGGTGATGGTTTTACCTATGCCGAAATGGAAGAGACAGCCAAGGATCTCAGAAAAGAATTGAGCCTGGTTGAGGGTGTCGCCCGGGTCGAGCTTTGGGGTGTCCAGCCGAAGGTCATTTATCTCGAAGCATCTGAGACCCAGTTAAGCCAGCTTGGCATCTCTGACAAGAGCATTATCGCCACCATGAAGGAACAGAACATGATGGTGGATGCCGGCAGTGTTGATGTGCAGCAGAAACGGGTACGCCTTGCACCGACTGGAGAATTCCGCTCCCCGAAAGACATCGAAGAGCTGGCAATTCACCCCTCCTTGATTGACAGCCTTCAGAGCCTTGAGCAAGGCCAGCCGCTTCTCTCCAGCGACGAGTTAATCCGCATTCGGGATATCGGGACGATCAAGCGAGGTTATGCCGATCCTCCGCCAACCATGATGCGCCTTGATGGTAAGCCTGCTCTAGGCATATCCATTACCAATATTGGCGGGGCGAACATCGTTGATGTTGGCCGCAATGTTGACAGCCGGATGAAAGAGTTGCAAGAAGAGTTGCCCGTCGGCATGGAAGTTCACCATGTCCACTGGATGTCGGATGTTGTGGCTGATTCGGTCAATGGCTTCTTTGTCAATCTGGCACAGGCAGTCATCATCGTCCTTATTGTATTGGCACTGGCCATGGGCTGGCGTATGGGGACTCTGATTGGCATCGACCTGGTGCTCACTATTTTCGGCACCTTTATCGTCATGGCGATGATGGGTATAGATTTACAGCGCATGTCACTGGGAGCCCTTGTCATCGGTTTGGGGATGATGGTCGATAATTCAATTGTTGTCGCCGAAGGCTTTACGGTTCGACGAGAGCAGGGCATGGACAAAATCAAGGCGGCGATTGAATCTGCCGGGTCTCCGGCCATGCCGCTGCTGGGTGCGACGGTCGTGGCTGTTATGGCCTTTTATCCAATCGGTGGCTCAAAGGAGAGTACAGGTGAGTACTGTCTCTCTCTCTTTACCGTGGTTGGTATTTCCCTGGTGGTCAGTTGGTTTATCTCCATGACCCTGACCCCGCTCAAATGTATCGATATGCTGCCCGACCCAAAACCCCAGGAAGATGTCCATGATCCCTTTGGCAGCAAATTCTACAAAATCTTCCGTGGTTTCCTTGAGAAGGCTATTCGTTTGCGCTTGCTCTTTATGGCGGTGATGGTTGGTGCTTTAATTGCGTCATTCGTTGGCTTTGGTTATGTCGAGCAGCTGTTCTTTCCTGCGTCGTCAATGAGCAAGTTCATGGTTGACTACTACGCCCCTCAGGGAACTCGTATCCAGACGACAGCCGAAGATCTCGAGGGTCTGGAGGCAAAATTCCTTGCCGATGAAAGAGTCGATAATGTGGCGTCCTTTATCGGAGCTGGCCCGCCTCGATTTTATCTGCCAGTGGAGCCTGAATCAGCCAACTCTGCTTATGGCCAGCTGATTGTCAATCTCCATGATTTCCGAGAAATTGACGGTCTGATTAAAGATATGACTCCATGGCTGGCTGAAAATTACCCCGACTCCATGGTTCCAATGCGCAAGTTCGATGTTGGCCCTGGTCAGACCTGGCAATTCCAGTACCGCATCAGTGGTCCGGCAATCGCGGACATTGAAGTGCTTCGTGGGCTAGGAGAGCAGGTGCTTGATATCTTGCGTGCAGAGCCGACCGCCGGCGCCATGCAGCTTGACTGGCGGCAAAAAGTTCCCAAGATGGTTCCAGTCTATAACCAGGAACGTGCCCAGTACGCCGGGGTTGCCCGAGAGGATGTGGCCAATGCCACCAAGCGCGCTTACGATGGTCTACCGATTGGGTTATATCGTGAGAATGATGAACTGTGGCCGATCGTTTTACGACATGTCGAAGATGATCGTGCCAGTCTTGCCTCTTTAGATGTTCTGCAAGTTCAACCGGGACTCTCCACAGACACTATTCCTATTGCTCAAGTGACTGATGGCGTAGAAATGGCTTGGGAGGAGACCCGGATCTGGCGTCGTGATCGTCGTCGTACTGTTACCATACAAGCGAACCCGGTGCTTGGCGTGACCTTGCCGACCGTAATGCAGAACATTCAGGCCAAGGTCGAAGCCCTCGAACTGCCACCTGGGTATATAGCAGAGTGGGGTGGTACCACAGAGGATTCGGCTAAGTCACAGAAGGCGCTGCTTCCAGGATTTATCCCAACTTTTGCCGTCATCCTCTTTATCCTGGTGGCCCTGTTTAACGCCTTCAAACCGCCGATTGTAATCATGCTGACAGTACCTTTTGCCATGATCGGCATCACGACAGGATTGCTGACCTTTCAGGCGCCTTTCGGCTTCATGGCACTGCTCGGTGCCATGAGCCTGATGGGGATGATGATCAAAAACGCCATCGTTCTGCTTGATGAGGTTAACATTAACCTGGCCGACGGTATGGAGCAGTATGATGCCGTGGTTATCGCCGCTTTGGCCCGTCTGCGACCTGTGGTGCTTGCTGCTGCCACCACGGTGCTCGGTGTGGTGCCGCTGTTACAGGATGTCTTCTGGGTTGGTATGGCGATCACCATCATGGCCGGTCTGGCCTTCGGTACAGTGCTGACCATGTTGGTGGTTCCGGTGCTTTACTGCATCTTCTTCAAGGTGCCGTCACCAAAAACATAACAACCGTATACGTAGTTAAATAGACAAGGGAACATTATGCCTTAAGTGAATACCAGGAAGGAGGAGCGAGACTTCTCCTTTCTGCGTTTTAACTCCAAACAGCGGAGGACATCATGTCAGAGAATCAACATCCAAGTTTCATGCACAGTGTCAAACGCATGTACGATTTCGCCGTCTCACGCACCGACTTGCCACCGGGGATCGCTGAACTGCTCGGGGAATGCCGCTCCGTCTATCAGGTTCGTTTCCAGGTCAAAATCCAGGGCGAGTATCAGGTGTTCAAGGGCTGGCGTGCCACCCACAGTGAACACCGGCTGCCGGCCAAAGGCGGCATCCGCTTTGCCACAGCGGTCAACCAGGACGAAGTCGAAGCACTAGCTGCACTGATGACCTTCAAGTGTGCGGTCGTCAATGTGCCCTTCGGCGGTTCCAAGGGTGGGCTTTGCCTTGACCCTCGGGCCTACAGCCGCGAAGATCTCGATGCCATCACCCGTCGATTTGCCCTGGAACTGGAGAAAAAAGGGTACTTGAGCCCCGCTCTGAATGTGCCGGCCCCTGATATGGGGACTGGCCAGCGGGAAATGGCCCTGATGGCTGATGTCTACCGGACACTGCATCCCGAGGATATTGATGCCGCTGCCTGCATTACCGGAAAGCCGCCCGAGATGGGCGGCATAGCTGGCCGGACTGAAGCCACCGGGCGCGGCGTGCAATATGCCATGCAGGAGTTTTTCCGCCATGCCGAGGATGTCTCAGCAGCCAAGTTGTCACCTGGACTGAATGGGAAACGTGTGGTGGTTCAGGGCCTCGGCAACGTTGGTTACCACGCCGCCAAGTTCCTCGAAGAGGAAGACCAATGTTTGATTCTTGGCATTATCGAGTGGGACGGCGGCCTCTGGAGTGAAAAGGGTCTGCACGTCGAGAGTGTTGCCGCCTACATTCGCGAGCACGGCGGTGTCAAGGGCTATCCGGATGCCGAATATGTCGCTGACGGGACCTTCCTGCTCGAAGCCGACTGCGACATTCTGGTGCCGGCAGCGCTGGAAAGCCAGATTCATGAGGGCAATGCAGCCAAGATCAAGGCCAACCTGATCGTCGAGGCGGCGAACGGCCCGGTCACTGCGGAAGCTGACGAGATATTGCGTCAAACAGGCAAGATCGTCATCCCGGACATGTATGCCAACGCCGGCGGCGTGACGGTCTCTTACTTTGAGTGGACCAAAAACCTGGCACATATGCGGTTTGGCAAGATGGGGCGTCGTTTCATGCAATCCAGGGCAGACTCAGCCCTCTCCGCACTGGAGCAGGCAATGGGCGACAAATTCCCGGACAAGATGCGCGAAGGCTTTGCAAAGGAAGCCGACGAACTGAACCTGGTGCGTTCCGGCCTGGAAGACACCATGTGCGAGGCTTACCAGGAGATTCGTGACATCTGGCATTCTCGCGATGATGTGCCTGACCTGCGGACCGCGGCATACATCCTGGCTATTGGTCGTGTTGGTCATTACTACACGGAATATGCTCTCTGACAATATAACAAGAGCAATCATGACACGATCTTGCTGCGATTCTGGAGACCAAAGACTAAGACGGTCTAGCCACAGATACACACAGATACACACAGATACACACAGATGGTTTTAAATCTTAAGACTTTAAAGATTTTAACCAAAAAATAGTGGTTTTGTTTTAAGTGTTTTATTTGATCCGCATTTATCTGTGTTCATCCGTGGCTAATTTTATATGTTTTTTTTCGCACGTCGCGCTTCGTGCCTCGAGTCATCATGGACCCAATGCTCATAACCGTCGCCTTTATCCTGGGATTCATTGTCCGTCAGGTCGGCCTGCCGCCGCTGGTGGGGTTCCTCGCCGCGGGTTTCTTACTCAACGGGCTCGGCTTCGAGGGCGGTGAGACGCTGCAGACGTTCGCCGACCTCGGTGTGACGCTGCTGCTCTTCTCGATCGGTCTCAAGCTTGACCTGAAGAGCCTGGCCAAGCCGGAAGTCTGGGCCGGTGCTTCCATCCACATGGCGGCCACGGTCGTGGCTTTCGGTATCGGGATCTTCGGCCTCGGCCTGACCGGCCTGCCGTTCTTTGCCGACCTGGACTTCCCGCTCGCGGTGCTGGTCGCTTTCGCGCTAAGTTTTTCCAGCACTGTCTTCGCCGTCAAGATCCTCGAAGAAAAGGGCGAGGTAGGCGCCATGCACGGGCGGGTCGCCATCGGTATCCTGATCATGCAGGATATCTACGCCGTGCTGTTCCTCACTTTCTCGCTCGGCAAGCTGCCGTCGCCCTGGGCGGTACTGGTTCCGGCCGCCCTGTTCTGCCTGAAACCAATCCTCTACCGCCTGATGCCGCGCAGCTGGCACGGCGAGTTGCTCCTGCTGTTCGGCCTGTTCGCCGCCCTGGTAACCGGCGCCGGCGGGTTCGAGCTGGTCGGACTCAAGGCTGACCTCGGTGCCCTGATCCTCGGCGTGCTGCTGGCGGGACACGAAAAGAGCTCTGAACTGGCAAAAACCCTGATGGGGTTCAAGGACCTGCTGCTGGTCGGCTTCTTCCTGACCATCGGTCTTGCAGGAGCGCCAACCATGGCTGCGATCGGTGTCGCCGCGCTGCTGGTTGCCGTGACGCCCCTGAAAGTGGCGATCTTCTACCTCCTGCTGACCCGCTTCAGGCTGCGCGCACGCTCCTCGCTGCTGGCCTCGCTGAGTCTGGCCAACTACAGCGAGTTCGGCCTGATCGTCGCCGCGGTAGGTGCCTCACAGGGTTGGCTAGCTTCGGAGTGGCTGGTGATCATCGCCCTGGCGCTTTCAGCGACATTCATAATCGCGTCACCTTTGAACACAACAGCCGACGCACTCTACGTTCGCTACCGGGAGAAGCTGTGCAGGTTCGAAACCGACACCCGCCACCCTGACGATCAGCCGATCGACCCCTCCGGTGCGACGATCGGGGTTTTCGGCATGGGACGGATCGGCACCATGGCCTATGATTTCCTACGTGACAAATACGATGAGACAGTGATCGGTGTCGACTTTGATAAAAAGACGGTCAGTGACCATTTTGCGGCAGGACGACGCGTTGTCTTCGGTGACCCGACCGACCCCGATTTCTGGTCCCGGGTTGTCCGGCCGGAAAAAGCGGCCCGCCTGGTCTTGCTGGCCATGCCGGAGCACCAGGCCAACCTGACCGCGGCACGGCACCTGGGCGAGGTCGGCTTCCCCGGCCGGATCACGGCGATCGCACAATTCGATGACCAGGTCAAGGAGCTCCGCGAGGCCGGGGTCCATGCCGCCTTTAACGTCTACAACGAGGCCGGTCTCGGGTTTGCCGAACACGCCTGCGAAGTTCTCGAGGGCCATTAAAAACAGGGCAAATCATGAAAAACGCAATTCCCGATTTTAAGGCTTTATTCCTGGGGCGTTACGGCAGCCTTTTGGCCTGTCTTTTGTTTGTGATGATATTGCAGCCGACCATCGACACCCGAATCGGCAAGCTCATTCTCGAACTGTTTTTCATCGCGGTCCTGCTGGCCGGACTGCGAGCCATCCAGATCGACAAGGGGCTGTTGCGGTTCGAGGTCATCCTTTTAGTCGCCAGCCTGGCCTGCGGTGTGCTCGGCAGCATGATGGGTCACGAGCTTTTGTTTGTCCTCGGCCTTGCCGGGCGGACGCTGTTCCTAATCCTGGTGGCCTTGGGCATTTTGTTGGACCTGTTCCGCGGCAGCGAGGTGACCGGCGACAAGCTAGCCGGAGCGGTCTGTGTCTACCTGTTGATCGCCCTGATCTGGGGATACGCTTTCCTGATCACGGAATTTGTCACGCCCGAATCTTTCAGCTTTACCCAGGGAAATGAGCGGTTGCAGCTCTGGGTGTCAAGAGAGTTTTTCCCGTTTTTCTATTTCAGCATGGTGACCATGACCACGGTCGGCTACGGTGACATGGCACCGGTGACCACGGTGGCGCAGACCCTGGCGACCACGGAGGCGTTGGTCGGACAGGTTTACCTGACCATTCTCGTTGCAAGGCTGGTCGGCATGTTCCT
>JAFDBW010000317.1 GCA_019313105.1 Deltaproteobacteria bacterium
ATGACCGTGGCCTTGTCGGGATAGTAGCTCGCGGCCTCGGCAAGGCGGCGTTCGAAGTCGGTGTTGCCGGTGCCAAGGATCACCAGTTGCAGGTCGGGCCGCATCAGCTTGTCCCAGCTTTCCAGAACGAGCTCGATCCCTTTCTGGGAATCGAGTCGCGTGACCATGGCGACGATCGGGGTCTTCGGTGCGAGCTTCAGCCCCAACTCCTTCTGCAGCTGTTTTTTGCACTCTTTCTTGCCCGACAGCTTTTTCGCCGAGTAGTTGTTTGCCAGCGCCCCGTCGTGGACCGGTGACCAGAGTTTTCCATCCAGGCCGTTAAGGAGTCCGTGCAGATGATCGCCCCGCGAGCGCAGCAGGCCATCGAGTCCCATCCCCTGCTGCGGAGTCTGAATCTCCCTGCAATAGGTCGGAGAGACCGTATTGACGTGGTTGGCGAAGCCGATGCCGCCTTTCAACAGGGAAATCTGCCCGTAATATTCCAGGCCGCCAGGACCCGTCAAGCTATCGTCAAGGTCTAGCAGACGTGCTGATTCAAGAGGGAATACGCCCTGGTAGCCAAGATTATGGATGCTGAAGAGGCTGCCGGTACTGGCGAAAAAGGGGTCACGCCAGAGGTGCCGGTGCAGATAAACCGGGACCAAGCCGGCCTGCCAGTCATGAGCGTGGATGACATCCGGAGCAAAGCCGATCTGCCGAGCAAGCTCCAGGGCGGCCCGGCTGAGCAGGCCGAAACGCTCGGCATTGTCGGGATAATCCTGTCCCCGTTCGCCATAGAGCCCCTGGCGGTCGTAAAACTCCGGGAAGTCCAGGAAGTAGACCGGCACGCCCTGGTTCTCCCCGGTGCGCCAGGAGAGCTGGTAGACCCGGCCCCCCATGGGAACGGCGATTTTTTTTCGACCCGCCCGGAGATTGCCGATGGCTTTGCGCACGGAACGATACCAGGGGATGATCAGGCGCACGTCATGGCCGAGGGCATGCAGGGCCGTCGGCAGGGAGCCAACGACATCTGCGAGGCCCCCTGTCTTGGCGAAGGGCGCCGCCTCCGATGCAACCATGAGAAGTTTCAGGGGCGATTCAGACATAATAATCACTGTTCTTCAAGAGGCTCATGAGAGGCCGGTATTCTACTCCAGGTGCAGGAATTTATCCAGTCGGTAGCCCACGGCAGCGGCAAGCGCCAGGCGTTCACGCAGCCGTTCGTGAATCAGCGTGGCCATGACCTTCCGCTGTTCGGTAACTTGCGGAGAAGAAATCAACATCAGAGCGGCCTGGAGCGCGACGCAACCTGCCAGGGCGGCCAGCCCTTCCTTGGCGAACCAGCTCTGGCCGGCATGGTGGTTGATGCCGAGCAGGGCGGCATTCTTCGGGTCGGTGACAAGCTCTGCAAAAGCCGGATCGTTGGTGGCCGGGTGAAGAGCTTGTGTGGGCGTCTGCATCAGCAGCATGCCGAGGAAGACGTCCCTGATCTGTGCCTGTGAAGCAGCGCCTTCCTGCCATGCAAAGTCGAGCCCGAAGCCGCGCAGAAGGTCCAGGCACTGCCTGTCGTCTGCCAATCCCAGCTGCCGACCCAGGTCGTGCAGCAGCAGCCAACTCAGCAGCACGGCGCCCAGTCCGGGTCGGTCGCTTTTGCCCTGCCACATCTCGTGCAACAACTGTCCGGGCATTTCGGCTTTGGCCATCCGGGCCAGCCAACCGGTGAGCTTTTTGACCAGATCATTGAGCCCGTCAGGTGGGGGTGCAGACGTCTGAATCTCTGCAGCAACCCGCAGTTCAGAGACAAGTGAGTCGAGTTCACCGAGCAGGGCCTTGAGCTTTGCCCTGACCGGTTTCGGTTGCGGGACCACCCCCAGGCCTTCGGTCAGCTCACGCAGGCGTTCCGGGTCGAGGAGCCGGGTCATGGCAAGCCAGAGCGGCTGGTAGCGCAAGCGCAGCAGCTCCCGATCGAGATTGTCCACGGGCTGCCCCTGCAGTTTCCGGTGCAGGGCCAGCCACCAGCCGTCCCGGTCGTCGAGCATCCGGAAGTCGAGGCAGACCCGATGTTCATAGCCGTTCAGGTGCAGTTCCAGGCCGTCATTCAACTGGTCGCTGTGCAGCAGGTACTCAGCACCCTGAATGGTGCGAAAACGGCAGAACTGCCCGTGCACGGCATCGAGGCCGAGCTCCTGTCGGAGGACAGGCATGGCGTGGGCGATCCCTTCGTGCTCCGCGGAGGCTTTTGGCGCAGCGTGGTGCAGCCGTCCGTGTGTGGCATTCAGGGTGTTGTTGTAAATCACGAGGATCTTCTGCCCGGGCGGGCCGTTGCTGAAAGCATACACATTTTCATCGACGCCATAGCCTGTCGTGAAATCATACATGGAAAAATTCTCGACCCCGGAGAAACTTCGGCGCATACACAACAGTGGAAAAATCTGGTTTTCATGATGGGCGACGAAACCATCGTCCGGGCTCTCGGCCCAGTATGCACGACGATACTCCATGCCGTATTTTTCCCGGAATCCCTCGATCTGGCCATGCCCGAACATCGGCAGCCCCGGCAGGGTGGCAAGCAGGGTGGCGACGCCGAAATACTTGTCAAATTTGCCGAACTGCTCGACGGCGGTCGCCTCATCCGGGTTGTTCATGAAGTTGACGTAGCGTTTCATGATCTCCGGATTGTAGGCAAGGATGTCCTTGAGGATTTTCCGGTACTTGGCATTCTCCTCAAGCTTGAGCATGTTCATGAAGGCGCTGTTGTAGACCCGGTGCATGCCCAGGTTGCGCACAAAGTAGCTCTCCATCAGCCAGAACGCCTCGGCGATCAACAGGGTGTCAGGAGCCTCACGATTGACGCGGTCAACCACCTCTCTCCAAAACTCAACCGGGAAGGCCTTAGTGAAATCGGCATCAGACATCCAGAAGGCGGAGCGCGAAGGGACGCCGGCGCTGCCGCCCGGGGGCGGGAACCAGAGTCTGCGGAAATGCTTGCGCGCCAGGGTCATCGCGGCGTCGAAGCGGATCATGCTGAAGCGCCGGGCGATGCTGATGATCAGGTCGCTCATGGCCTGACGCACTTGCGGCAGCAGGAAGTTCAGCTGGGCCGTGTCGTTCCAGGGCATGTGTGTGCCGTCGTTGCCGTGGTAGATGTAGCGGCGACGACCCGTGGCGTGGTCATGGTGTTCGCAGACCACGGCCGCATCGCTGTTGTCCCAGTAGCCATCCTCGATGCGGATGCTGATGCCCTCTGCGTCACAGAGGTCCGGGCCATTGAAGCGATAGCCGGGGTATGGTGGCGATTCAGTCTGTAAAAACCAGTCCGGGTGCTGCAGGACCCACTCGGAGTCGATACCGGTATGGTTGGGCACGACATCGCAGGCGAGGCGGATGCCATGCTGGCGACAGCGGGCTTCCAGCTCCGCCAACGCAGCATCGCCACCGAGGTCCATGGCGACGCGATAAGCGTAGAGCGCATAGGCAGAGGCTTCCGCTTCCGGATTGCCGCACAGTCGCTTGATTTCCCTTGATGCCGAGGAACGTTCCCAGATGCCGATCAGCCAGATGGCGTTGAAGCCCCAATGGGCGAGGCGTGCCAGCTCCTCTTCGGGGATGCCGGCAAGGGTGGTGATGGAGCGCTGGTAACGACTGCTGAGCTGGTCGAGCCACACGTAAATCGATTTTGCCAGTAAAACCGCGCTGGGCATCCAGTCGATGTCGGCGCTGAACGCAGCCGGTGAATCACTGCCGTCCTCACGGCCGAACATGGGCATCGGCGCCGGGCCAGGGCCTGACAGGCGGGGCTGATTTTCTTCGATGCTGATCGCCCGGGCAAGCTGCAGTTCGGCGACCAGTTCCGGCGTCAGCCACGCTGACCAATGTTTGATGATATAGGCGACCTGCCCGGCCAGACTGGACGGTGCCGCCCGCATCGGGCTTTTCAGGAGTTCTGAAAGTTTTTTCTCTGCACTGATAGAGCCCAACCCGGGTTGCATGATCCTGTCGAGTTTTGCAATCAGGGCGTGATAATCAAACTGGCCCCGGAAGTCCGCATCGTCAAACAGGGCCCGGAAGGCTTGTGCCACCGGGTTGTCAGTCAAGTTTTCAAGAAGAAACAGTTCAGCGAGAAGCTGCAGCCTGGACACTTTGCGGGAGGGCTTGTCATCAGGCTCTTTGGCCTGCTCCAGCTTTTGGTTCGGGTAGAACTCCGGGAACAGGCGGTAAATCCCAGCGAGTTCCGGTGCCGAATGACGCTGGTCGGCAACCTTGACCATGCCAACCCCGGGGCGGAGACCCAGGCGCGAGAAGTAATGCAAGGCGGTCTGCCTGGTTGCCGAGTTCAGCAGGGCGAAGAGGTAGACCTCTGCCCCTGATTTTTTATTCCACAAGGCAAACCGGTGCGCCGCGCTGATATCAGGCAAACCCTGGCCCAGCTCTGCCAGTCCGGCCCTCTGCAGTTGTTGCAGGGCGTGTCGATTCAGAAGCAGTTTGTTGTCAAGACGCTGGGACATGTCAGTTGATCTGGCTCTCTTGATATGCAGGTGAACACAAGCCGATCAGAATCTCAGGTCCGGATCGATTGCGCGCAGGAATGCCGCGGCTTCTTCAGGCGGCAGTGGGTTGATGAAGAAACCGCTGCCCCATTCAAAGCCGGCAATCTGGTTGAGGCGCGGGACCAGCTCGATATGCCAGTGATAGTCACGGGGGAGGGTCTCCCAGTAGCCGGGCTTGCCGCTTTGTGCCTTGATCGGCGGCGCCGTATGCAGGATGAAGTTGAAGGGAGGGTCCTCGAGCAGGCTGTAGAGTCGTCGCAGCATATTCCGCAACGCTTTGGCACAGGCAAGCAGTTCCGCATCGCTCTGCAGCGCAAAATCATGGTTGTGCTGGATCGGGTAGAGACTCAGCTCAAAAGGAAAACACGAGGCGTATGGCGCCACGACCAGGAACTGGCCATCGTTATAGACCACGCGCCTGCCGTCTTCGATCTCCTGGGCCAGGAGGTCACAGATCAGGCACCGATTGGTTGCGAGGAAATGTCCCCGACAGGTGTTCAGTTCGCGACGCATCACCGGCGGCGTGATCGGCACAGCCATCAGCTGTGAGTGGGCATGGGGGAGCGGCGCGCCGGCTTCAATGCCGTGGTTTTTGTAAATCTGCAGATAGCGGAAGCGCAGGTCCTTCCTCAGATCGAGAAGCCTGGCACGGTACGCCTGCAGGACCCCCGCGGTTTCCGGGATATCCAGGTGGGCAAGGCTGCGATGATGGTCAGGCGTTTCGATAATGACCTCGTGGGCACCGACGCCGGGGATGTTGCGGTACAAACCGAACTCGTGCTGCTGCAGCTCGCCTTCGATTCTCAGCACCGGGAACTTGTTCGGGACCACCCTGACTTGCCAGTCCGGGCCGTTGATCGGCATGCTGTCCGGCCGCAGAGCGAAAACTTCCGGCGGGGTTTTGCTCTCCTGTCCAGGACAGAAAGGGCAAACCGTAACCGGCGTCTGCTGACGTTCGATAATAAACTCGCGAGGCTGGCGAGCGCGTTGGTTTTCTGTGATGACCCAGGCCCCTTTGAGGGGATCCCATCGGAATTCAGACAATTTCAAATCCTTCCAGATACGATAGAGGTGGAATGCGAACCCTTGCGCCGGTTATCCCGCCGAGAGTTCAGCCAGCCAACCAGACACCTTTGCATGGTATTGATCGCGTAAAGCATCGGCATCTGTGTTGTCGATTGCTTCAACATAAATGTGCACCACTGACCGGTGCTGATCAGGCAAAACCAGGACCCAGCCCCGCTCCGTATCGATCCGAACCCCGTCGGTAAAAGAGGCCTGCTGGTCCACGGCATCCTCGCTCATGCGCCGCATCAACCCGCCCTTGCTCTCCCATGGGCAGGGCAACTGCAGATGATGATAAGTGTGCCTGGGAAGTTTAGCAAGTGCCTCATCCAGAGAAAGCCCGGCCCGGGCTCCGAGTTCCATGATTTTGGCTGCCGAAAAGAGCCCGTCAAAGTGGGGCTGGAAAACCGGGAAGCCGAAACGGTCATCCATCGAGGCGACTAGACGGACACGACGGTTGTTGGCTGCTTCAACCAGCGAGTGGCCATCGGAGCGCGTTCGCTGCACGGTCAACCCTTTACTCCTGGCTAAATCGTCCACTGTCTGAGGAGCAGCGACCGGGACAACCAGGCTTCCTTCGCTCTCTGCTTCGCACACCAGAACCGTCAGGGTGCTCAGCGCCTCGCGACTGGAAAAAACACGACCGCTGCCACTGACCATGCGAATTTTCTCTCCCGACGGGCCGATCCAGAAGCCGGCGGCGGCTTCGAGTGACTTGACAATCCGGCTCAGCCGGTCGAGTGCAGATTCAAGCTCGTCTGCAGTGAAATCGATTGACTTTTCGTGGACGTGGGAGTTCAACTCGGTGACCTCGAAGCCCAGATCGCTGAGCAGGTCAGGCAGGAGATCCGCCGCAGGCGAGTGGTTGAGGTCGAGGACCACCTTGGCCGCCGATTTTTTCAACAGTTCGCCATCTAGGTTGCGCAGGAACCCTTCACGATAGAAATCATATATGCGAGGCAGCTCTTCTATCCCGCCCGGCTCTGAATGATGGGCGCGACGAAAGTTCTCCTTGAAATAGATACGCTCCATGCCTTTAGCGGTGCCGGACGAGATTTCGTTGCCATCGGTATCGAAAAAGATGATTTCCGTGGCGGCCGGATCCTCCGGCGACTGGCGGAAATGAATGCCGCCAACCTCGCCGAAGGTGGTCAGTTTGTAACGCAGAACCGGCAGGGAGATCATCTTGACGTCTCGGACATTGACTCCTGCAGAGAGCAGGCCGCCGACAAAGGAGCGCTTGAGCATGCGTGATGAGCGTATCGCATCACGACCGGCCAGGACATAACTGCCCTTGGGCAGGGTCGAACCGTAGGCGGCACCGAGCCTGGCTGAGAATTCTGGGGTCATCTCGACATTGGTCATGCCGCGCACCACGGCGCCTTCGAAAAGGCTCTTGCGCCACTTCTCACCCCAGATCATGTTTCCGGAAACCGTCGAGCCGTTTTCGATGACCTTGCGTGGCCAGATCTTGACATCCGGCCGGATATTGACATCATCTCCGACCGTGGTTTCGTCGGCAATAATTGCACCGTTCTCGATCAGGGCCCGCTGCCCGATTCGAACCCGGTGACCGAGATTGGCTCCGGTAATCTTCGTGCCGGCCTTGACATACACATTGTCCCAGAGCACGGCGTCCTGCATGATGACTCCGTCCTCGATCAGGCAGTTGCGTCCGACAACAGAGTCGGTGAGACGGGCGCTCCCCTGGACTCTGGTGTTGCCACCAAGGACAACCATCCCGGCGAGCGCCGCCCGCTCGTCAACTTCGGTGTCAGGGCTGATAAATATGCGGCCATCTCCGGCGATCGGCGGTTCGTCAATCTGTACGAAGACCTTATCATGGCAAATGTCGCGGCATGCTTCAAGATAGGCTTCCGGATTGCCGATATCGGCCCAGTAGCCCTTCATGTCGCAACCGTAAAGAGCCGCACCGGTTTCAAGCATTATGGGGAAGACGTCCTTGGCCCAGTCCCGGTTCTCTCCTTCGGGGATCAGGTCGAGGACTTCCGGCTCCAGGATGTAGATGCCGGTATTGATCGTGTCGGAAAAGACTTCCCCCCACCCCGGCTTCTCAAGGAACTTGGTAATACGGGCGTTCTTGTCGGTTATCACCACCCCGAACTGCAGGGGATCGGTCACCGATGTCAGGGTGATGGTTGCCTTGGCCTGTTTTCGATGGTGAAAGTCGATCACTTGCGAAAGGTCAAAATCGGTCAGCAGGTCACCGCTGATGATCATGAAGCGCTCATCCAGATGGCGTGCCGCCGCTTTGACAGCTCCCGCGGTGCCATAATCCTCAAGCGGCGTCACGTAGGTGATGTGAACACCGAACTCGCTGCCGTCACCGAAGTATTTCTTGATGATCTCGGGCTGGTGAAAGAGCAGCAGGACGAGGTCAGTGATCCCATGATGCTTCAGCAGGTTGACGATATGTTCCATGATCGGTCGATTGATCAGCGGGATCATCGGCTTGGGCAGGCTGATGGTCAATGGGTGAATCCGGGTGCCGAAGCCACCCGCCATGATGACGGCTTTCAATGAGAACTCCTCATACGTCCAGGACCGGAATCAGTGTTGTGCGAGAATGCGGCGGACTTCTTTTTTCAAATCATCAAGGTTGGAGCTTTTGACGACGTAGGCATCTGCCAGCCAGGAAGAAAAGTCGTCTTTGTAGCAGCTGTAAGCTGTGCAGAGGATCACAGGGATATCCTCCTGCTCCTTGGCAATCTTCTGCAACAGATCGAGACCGCTTTCCTGGTCGAGCTGGATGTCGAGAACAACCAGGTCAAAATTCTGATGCCTCATCCGTTCCAAGGCTTCCTGACTGTTGCCGCAGGTAACAACCGTGTGGCCTTCATCCTCAAGCTCAGCAGCGTAAAGGTGGCGGATGTCACCTTCGTCGTCGATTACCAGTAAATTCGCCATGACAAGCTCCTTGGGAGGGGAGAGGGATGGGACTGTTTCATTATACCAATCAGAAGTGCACCTGCAATCGCGAAAAGGCTTTGCCCTGTTGCACTTGAATGGCGGCAATGGCATAGTCCTTATTGTTATGTCAGTCAAACCTTACCAGCTTTTTTCCGAGCACATGAAGAAACGTTTCGGAGTACGTGTACACAAGGTCTCGGTCGATGCGGGCCTAGGCTGCCCGAACCGCGCCGGTGGCCGTACCGGCCCGGGGTGTCTGTTCTGCGACCCGGGTGGTTCAGGCGCTGTCGGCATAGAACGCCAATCGAGCATTGCCGCGCAGATCGAGCAGGGCAAGGAGGTCATGGCCCGCAAGTACAAGGCCGGCAAATTCATGGCCTATTTCCAGCCTTTTTCCAACACGCTCGCCCCGGTCCATCAGTTGCGCTCACTTTATGATCAGGCGCTGGCTGTCGACGATGTTGTCGGCCTTGCCGTCGGCACCCGACCCGACTGCGTCCCGCCGGACGTCCTAGATCTGCTCGGCGAGTACCACCGGAAGAGTTACTTCTGGCTCGAACTGGGCCTGCAGAGCAGCCATGATCGAACCCTCCACCGGCTTAGACGTGGACATGATTATGCTGCCTTCGCCGAGGCCTACAGTCAGGCAAAATCACGTGATCTGAATATCTGCGTGCATGTGATCCTCGGACTCCCAGGCGAGAGCCACGAAGATATGCTGGCGACCGCCGATGTCCTGGCGAAGTTAAAAGTCGACGGGGTCAAACTTCACCTGCTTCATGTCCTGAAAAACACGCCGCTCGGTCAAATGTATGCCGAGCATAGAATTGAATTGTTAGAGATGGATGAGTATGTCGAGCTGGTCGTTGATATCGTGGAACGACTGCCTCGTCAAACTCTGATTCACCGCCTTACCGGTGACGGGCCGAGGGACCAGTTGCTGGCGCCGCTCTGGTCGCTGAAAAAATGGGAAGTGCTGAATGCGATCGATGCGGAATTTGCCCGGCGCGGCTCTTGCCAGGGGAAGCGTAGTCAATCACGGTAAGCATTCGGCAATGTTCCATGGGAAGACTTGTACAATGGATCAATTGAAAACGCCCCCTGTTTCAGGAGGCGTTTTTGACAATCGGTGCAGGCTCGGCGGATGTTTCTGACGGATCGCTCCACGAAAGCAACAGCAGGCTGGCCCAAATAATGCCGACGAGTAGAATCAGATAACGGAACATGGCGCGGAGCATAACCGAGCGAGAAAGAAAAATCAAGTCGGCAAAGCGTGTCGAAGGAAGTTTTTCTGGCTGCTGCCGCGGAGCCCTCCCCAAGCTTAAAGCAGCAGGAAGACCACGATCGCAAGCACAACCGCTGCGATGATGATGCCGACCGTTATTTTGCCGCTGCCTCCGGTCGTCGGTGTCGACGCTTCAGCTTCAAGCGTGCCGACCACGGGAAATCGCTCGACGACCGCGCGCACATGTGGTGCCGAGGCCAGTTCTTCAGTCAGGTCCATCCCTGCCTGGTGGTCGGGCGGGTGCTGGCCGTTCTGCCAGCGGGGGCTTTCAGTAACATCGTAAATTGTGCCATTGACGGCGACGTAGGCCGGTCTGCCGTTCTGACCGTTGTTTTGCGCGAGTTCAGCAAGGGTCATCAGCCTTCTCCTTAAGCTGCAGTTGGATAAAAACGAGTGACACAGTTATTTTCAAGCCAGTAACAATATTACTGATTATTCATATGTCGGCAAGCAATCTTGTCCTTTCTAACCAGCCTTTTTGCAAAGATTTGCCGATCTTTGTTTTTCCTGCAGAAAAAAATCCTGATTTGAAGCTATTCGCGATATTTTCAGTACTGTGCATTTGCACAGTGTTCGGCATGATATTCTATGGTATTTTCTGCTTATGCGACTCGCTTTAAAACACCAGATAATCATGGCTCCGGCGGCGGTGCTCTGCCTGATGACCCTGTTGCTCGGTTTCCTGCAGTTCACCTACTGGGATATTTCGGTCAAACGGCAGAAAGCCAAGGACCTAAGGACCGCGTTTGTCGCCCTGGCCGAGGCCGACATGGCCACCCAACGCATGCATGGCGTCGTCGGTTTCCTGGCTCAGGCCCAATTCCCTGATCCGAGAGCACTCGAGCAGATCGCGAACCTCCACCGACACCTCGAGGTGTCAATTGACCGGCTCCAGGAAACCGGGTTAATGGCGACGCCATCCATGAGCCGGATGCGGCAGAGTATTGTCGACCTGAACCCTGAACATGGCATGCAGCTCGATCAGTTCAATCAGGCCCTCAAGGTTCTTCACCCTCTGATCATGGAGCAGCTCTCCAAGTTGAACGAACAACGGGATGATCTGAGCGTCCTGCATCGCGAAGATATCGATACCCTGGTCGCTGAAACAACTTTTGTCTCGATCCTCGTGCTCGGGGTTGCCATCCTGGTGGGGATTCTGCTATCGCTGGCTTTCGCCCGACATATCCTGCGCCGTATACAGGTGCTCTCCGACGGTGCCGCCCGGATTACGGCCGGCGATTTCTCGCCCCCTCCCGCTCCGGACAAGGTGCGTGATGAGCTGGACGGGCTGGCTGTATCGATCAACCAGATGACCGATCAACTGATCCGGGTGGTCGCTGCCGAGAAGCTTCTGGAAGGTGCCGAGGAGGAACGTCGACGCATTGCCATGGACATCCACGACCAGACCCTTGCCGACCTCGCTGCGGTGAAGCGAAAGCTCGAACATATGCGCCAAGAGGCCCCCGGCAATGAAGATGTAACAAAAATTGAAGTCGACCTGCAGAGGGCGATGACCAACCTGCGGGTCGTGATGGATAACCTGCATCCGCAGACCCTCGACATCCTCGGCTTGCCGGCTGCGACAGAGTCCTTCCTGGAAAAGACCTGCGAGGCACCAAACAGCCCGGAATATCATTTCCTGGTCGATGATGAGGTCGAGGCCCTCAAGTTGTCGCGTCTTACCCAGGTTACCCTTTACCGGATCATTGTCGAGGCCGTTAATAATGTGATGCGGCATGCGCACGCCAGCCAATTCGAGGTTGGCATGGGCTTACGCAGCGGCTCACTGGTTATTACAGTGGAAGATAATGGCCGTGGCTTCGATACCGCCCCCCGGCTACCGGACCAGGTTGGCGGCAGGGGGCTGCACAACATTCGCGAACGAGCCCGGGCGATCTGTGCAGAGGTCAACTGGCGTAGTTCACGGTTTTCATCCGGAACGCGTTTTGAACTGGTCTTGCCGCTCAAAGATCCGAAACTTTCGGGTTAAATATTTTCATTCTCTCTGCCCACAACCATTTCAGGAGACGACACCATGACTCCATACGCTCTCATCATTGCAGAAGACAACCCCAAGGATTTTGAATTTCTCAAGCAGATGGTTAATGATTGGGAGCAGGAATGTACGATTGAACACGCCCCAGATGGTCAGGTCGCTTTCGAACTGGCCCTGGCTCATGAAGAACCTCTGGTTATCAGTGACATCCAGATGCCGAATATGAACGGGGTCGATTTTGCCAGGGCGCTCTGGGAACGCCAGCCGCATGCCCGGATCGTCTTCTGGAGCCAGTTCAAAGACGAGATGTACGTTCGCTCCCTGGCCAAGATCGTCCCGCCGGAGACGGTCTACGGCTATGTCCTAAAGTCCAGCCCAAGAGAAAAAATTTCGACGGCCATGGCAACCGTTCTCTTTGAAGACCAGTGCTGGATCGATCCCGAGGTGCGCAAAGTGCAGGGGCGGACCGGGCACAGCCAGACGGCACTGTCTGACATTGAATACGAGGCACTGGTCGATATCTCCCTCGGGCTGACCGACAACCTGATTGCCCAACGTCGCTACCTGTCACGCCGTGGCGTTCAGAGCCGCCTGAATTCGCTCTACGGCAAACTGAGTCTCGACCAGGAACAGTTCCAGAGCGACAAGGTCGGTGACGCCTTCAACCTGCGTAATCGCGCCGTAGCTGTCGCTCTGCGTCGCGGGCTGATCAATGCCTTCGAACTCGAACACGAAGAAGAGGAACTCCAGCACTGGTTGAAGCGCTACAAGAGCGGCAGGGGCTAGGATGACCTCAGAATCGGGAACCCTTTTCCTCTACGGCTTTGGCATTGTAAATCCCCACTGATTATGCTAAAAATTGGTCATACCATATCACAACTGGAGAAAAGGCATGACCATTGTCCTCGAGCCGATTCGGCCCAAGAAAATATCTGAAGAAATTGTCAGCCAGGTCAAACAACTGATCTCCAAGGGGGAGCTCAAACCGGGCGATCGCATCCCCTCGGAACGGGAATTGGCAACCATGCTCGGCGTCAGCAGGCCTTCAGTCCGTGAAGCGATCATGGTCCTTGAGGCCATGGGTTTCGTCGAGTCGAGACAGGGCGGCGGGACTTATGTCAAGGCGTTGACCGAGGCGAGTATCATGAACCCGCTGGCCAAGCTGGTGGAGAAGCGTGATCCAGAACTGTTGAGGTCTCTTGCCGAAGTGCGCATGGGCCTGGAAAGCTGGTCGGCGTACCTGGCGGCCCAGCGCGCGACGGACTCCGACATCGCCGAGATGCGGCGCCTTTACAAGGTCATGGAGAAGCAGGCGGCAAAAGGCGGCTGGAGCCCGGATGTCGATGCCGAGTTCCACTATGCGATTACCTCGGCCAGCCATAACAGCCTGCAGATGCATGTGCTCGACTCGATCCATTCCCTGTTTCATGCAACCATTCAGGTCGCCCTGATGGAATTTTATCAGCAGGAAGGCCACGTTCAGCTGTTGTTGACCCATCATCACGATATTATGGAAGCGATTGCGGCGCATGACCCGGAACTCGCCCGTAAGAAGATGATGGAACATCTGGCGTTGGTTGAAGAGAAGATGGCGCAGCTTTTGGGTAAATAGGACCAGGACGTACCCGCCGGTTTGGCTAGGAATTACCAAAGAAAAACAATTAGGGCAACAGATTAACCATCTGTTGCCCTAAACTTCACTCAAACTCCACCTGCCACGTGAAAATCCCGCATCACGCTGAAAAGCAGCTTGCCGTTTCTCAGCCCGTTGCCATCCCTAACAGTTCTGTTATATGCACAACTTCCTGTGGCATGCCGGCCTGTTTCAACCCCCATGCGAGTTGCAGGTGACAGCCCGGGTTGGCGGTGACCAGCAGCTCGGCGCCCGTCGCCTGAATATTCTCCAGCTTACGGTCGAGGATCTGTTGGCTTTCTCCGGTGTATTTAAGGCTGAACGTCGCTGCGCTGCCACAGCACCAGCTGGCTTCGTTCAGTTCGCGGAAATCGATGCCGGGAATCGCTTTGATCAGGTCTCGTGGCTGCTTGCTGATCCCCTGGGCGTGGCAGAGATGGCAGGGCTCGTGGTAGGTAACCACTTTTTCCACCGACTTCAAGCTTTCGGTGCGCAAACCCTGCTCGCCCAAAAACTCGCTGATATCCTTGATTCTCTTGTGGAAGAGCTCCAGCTTGTCGTGTTCTCCGGATTCTTCGAGAAGCTCCTCGTATTCCTTGAGAGCAGCACCGCATCCGGCACAATCGGTGACGATCGCATCCACCTCGAGTTCCATGAACAGGTCGAGGTTGTAACGGGCCAGGCTACGGGTGGTCTCGCGGTCACCTTCATTCAGATGCGGCGCGCCGCAACACTTCTGCTCTTTCGGAGTGATTACCTCAAAGCCTTGGCTGGTCAGAACCTTGACCGTCTGCCTGGACACTTCGGGGTACATCAGGGTCATGATGCAGCCGAGGAAAAATGCCACCCGACCTCGCTGCTCACCTTCGGCCGGGATCACCTCGGGCAGTTGCGGGCGTAACGGCGGATGCAGCTCGGGCATCATCCCTTCGGCCTTTTCCATCCAGTCCGGGCCGAGCTTGAGGATGTGCGAATGACGGATCAGCCACTGGATGCCGAGCTTCTGGTAAAGCCGGGCCGGCAACATCGAGGTTTCGAGCAGATCGGGAGAGGGCAGCATGCGCTGCAACACAAACTCGCGAAACTTGCGCACTGCGCCAGTCAGCGGGAACGCCTCGTTGGCCTGATTGCGACAGGCTTCCATGACCTGGCCGGCATGCACGCCGGAGGGGCAGGACGTCGAACAGGCGCGGCAATCGAGACAGAAAAAAGACTCTTCCTTGAGCGCTCCGGTAAAATCGATCTGGTCATCGGCGACCGCCTTGGCCAAGGCAACCCGGCCGCGCGGCGAGGAGCGTTCCCGGCCGGTCAGGACATAGGTCGGGCAGGTCGGCAGACAGAAGCCGCAGCGCATGCATTGCAGCATTCCTTCGTAATTCGGTTCGTCGGCAAGGGGAAAATTGCCAAGACATTGTTTCTCAGCCACGCTTCTCCTCCGTTGCCTCGTCGTGAAAGATCTTGCCCGGGTTCAGAACCCCGTGCGGGTCAAAACTGTGCTTGATGCGGCGCATAACATTAACACCGCCTGCGCCTACCTGGCGCTCGAGGTAGTCTTTCTTCGCCAGGCCGATACCATGCTCGCCGGAAACGGTGCCACCCCAGGCCAGCACCTTGTCATAGAGTTCATGGTAGAAGGCGTGGGCCCGTTCCATTTCGTCGCGGTTGCGCTCGTCACAAAGCACGGTCGGATGCAGGTTGCCGTCGCCGGCGTGGCCGAAAGTGCCGACCTTGAGTTGGAATTTTTCGCTGAGGCGTTCGATCTCGTCGAAGGTTTCAGCCAGTCGGCTGCGCGGCACCGTGGCATCTTCGAGCAGCGTGGTCGGTGAGACCCGCGCCAGGGCGGACAGGGCGGTCCGCCGGGCTGCGGCCAGCTGGTTGGCGTGCTCGGCATCGGCCGCCTCGTGGATTTCTGCAGCGCCGACCCGTTCCAGCACGGCACGCACATCATCGGCTTCCTCGACGACGGCAGCGTGATGACCATCAACTTCAATCAGCAGCAATGCCGCCATCTCCAACGGCAAACCGATCTTGGCATAGCCCTCAACACACCTGATCGTCGCGTTGTCCATGATCTCCAGCGTCGAGGGAATGATCTTGGCGGCGATGATATTGGCAACAGCCTGACCCGCCGTACGGGTATCCCTGAAGTAGGCCAGCAGGGTACGCTTGGCCTGCGGCGGCGGAATCAGCTTGAACGTTGCCTCAGTGATGATGCCGAGCGTTCCCTCGCTGCCGACCAGCAGGTCCTTCAGCGCGTAGCCGGCAACATCCTTGACGCTCTTGCCGCCAGTGGTAAAGGTCAGGCCGTCGCCGAGAACACCGTTAAGCGCCATGACGTAATCACGGGTGACGCCGTACTTGAGGCCGCGCAGGCCGCCGGCGTCTTCGGCAATGTTGCCGCCCAAAGTGGAGATTTTCTGTGAGCCCGGATCGGGCGGGTAGAAAAGCCCTTTGGCCATGACAGCATCAAAGAAATCAAGAGTGACCACCCCGGCCTGAGCCGTTGCCGTCAGGTTTTCCTCGTCAATCTCAAGGATGCGGTTGAGTCGGGTCATGCACAGGACGATCCCGCCCCGTGCCGCGACACTGCCACCGGAGAGGCCGGTCCCTGAGCCGCGCGGCACGATCGGCAGTCCTTCTTCGCGGGCAAAATTGACGACCTCGACGACATGCTCAGACTCAGTCGGGAAGACCACGACATCCGGCAGATATTGGATCTCCGGCGTGGCATCGTAGCCGAAAGTGATCAGGTCTTCATGCTCGTGCAGGACATTTTTGGCGCCGAGCTTGTCGATAAGATTCTGAATAGCTGATTTTGAAATCATGATTATCCCAATATGTCTGTAGAGAGCCTTGCCTGGCCCAGGTGCTTATGGTATCGAATTCCCGGCAAAGGCCGCCAGTGGTTTGTTGGTCAGAACCCTTCTTCGTGGTAGCCGTCCGGGATGCGTACAACCAGTACCGGCTGGCTTGCGCTGTGCAAAACCTTGTGAGTATTTGTGCCCAGCAACGCATCACCGACCACGCTATGCCGATGTGAACCCATGATGATCAGGTCAACATCGTGCCGTTTGGCATTGGCCAGGATGATCTCAACCGGGTGTCCTTCTTCAACCTGAATCAAGCTGACCCGGTTATTGCACCGCGGGTCGATGCCACATTCCTTTTCGCACAATTTGCTGATCCGTTCCCTGAGTCTCTGTTTGGCCTGGTTGCGCGCTTCGAGATGCATTTGCTCGGCATCCTGGTGCGAGACATGCAACTCGACGAGGCTCTGGGCAAAGTCCGATAGTGGCTCAATGGCCGAAACCGCAATGATCTGGGCATCCAGTTGACTGGCCATGGTCAAAGCGTAGCGGAACACGTGTGGGGCGCCGGCGCCCATACCGGTAGCGTAGAGGATCTTTTTGATCTTGGGTAACATGGCTTGGCCTCTCGAGGTTTAGTCCATACGTTGTTAATTGCCGAAAAAGACCCCTGGCAGCCAGGTGATGATTTCCGGGAAGAAGATCAAGGTCGCCAGGCCAATAACCTGAATGGCCACAAACGGAATAATTCCCCGATAGACGTCGCCCATCGTGTATTCCGGCGGGGCAACGCCTTTGAAATAGAACAGGGCGTAGCCAAACGGCGGCGTCAGGAAAGATGTCTGCAGGTTGATGCAAACCATCATCGCAAACCACAGCGGGTTGAAATCAAGGTCAAGGGCGATCGGTGTGAAAATCGGCACGACGACCAGCAGGATCGCTGCCCAGTCGATAAACATGCCCATGACGAAAACAACGGCCATCATGATGATGAAGACGACGTAGGGGCTGACGTCCATGCCGAGCAGGACATCCGCGACCACGTCTCCTCCGCCCATGCTCAAAAAGACCACGGAAAAGAACTTGCCGCCGACAAACAGAGCCATGATCATGGCCGTCGTCCGGGCCGTCGCGATACACGATTGGGAGATCACGTCCCAGTCCAGCTTCCTGGTGGCCATGGCCAGGATCAGTGCGCCGATGCAGCCCAGGGCCGCAGCTTCGGTGGGCGTGGCGATGCCAGCCAGGATCGTTCCCATGACGGTGAGAATCAGGCCGAACGGGGGAACGAAGTTCTTCATGGTCATGGCAACTTTTTCAGCGACGGTTGCGGTACGGTCTTCCTTGGGAATCGGCGGCCCCATCTCGGGATTGATGTAGCAGCGCACACCTACATAGAGCAGGTAGAGGGCGGACAGCAACAGCCCAGGCATGATCGCTGCGGCAAACAGGTTGCCGACGGACGTCTCTTTCTGGCCGGTCAGACCACCATAAACGACCAG
The DNA here is from genome assembly GCA_019313105.1 of Deltaproteobacteria bacterium. GTDB lineage: Bacteria > Desulfobacterota > Desulfuromonadia > Desulfuromonadales > BM103 > JAFDBW01. The sequence goes on from JAFDBW010000317.1 coordinate 17,746, forward strand.
CATGATCGAAGGCGGGATCAAAATACCCAGAGTTCCGGAGGCGCAGATGATACCGGCACCGAGACCGCGATTATAACCACGACGCAAGAGTGCAGGTCCTGCCATGAGACCCATGGCGACAACCGAAGCGCCGATAATTCCTGTGGTTGCGGCGAACACCGTTGAAACGACGATGACCGCCATGCCCAGACCGCCGCGCAGCCCGCCGAGGACCTGGTAAAGCGCGTCGAAAAGGCCCTCGGATACCTTGGACCGGTCCAGAATCTGCGCCATGAAAATAAACAAGGGAATAGCGACCAGGGTATAGTTGAGGAAAATTCCCCAGGCGTTGTTGGCAAACAGACCCAGCAGGGCAGAGACATCGAAGCCGTTGTCGATCAGGCCGAACACGGTTGCCACAGCGGCCAGCGTGACGGCCAGGGGGTGCCCCAGGGCAATCGAGGCCATCAGTGCGATAAACATCAGGATAGTCAGGACTTCTACGCTCATTGGTCTTTATTCTCCAGGGGAAGCTGATAATCAGGGCTTGCTTTCAGGGAACGAATGTCTTGGATCAGCTTGGCGACTCCCTGAAGAAAGAACAGAACGAAGCCAAACGCCATGAGCGTTTTAACCGGGTAGATCGGCGGAGCCCAGGAACTAGAAGCATGTTCCCACTGCTGCCACGAGTTGGCGGCAAGCACACAAACGTAATAAGCCAGCAGTCCGATCGTGGGCAGAAACAAAACGACGTTGGTGATGATCCGCAGGATCGTCCGCGGTCGCTCCGACAGCCTTGCCTCAAAGACATCAATGGCGACGTGAGTGTTGTGCTTGTGCGCGTAGGCCAAGGCAAAGCTGTAGTGGGCTCCGTAGAGGAACACGGTCAGTTCGAAGGCCCAGGACGTCGGGGCATTAAACCCGTAGCGCATGATGACCTCCCAGACAACCACCATTATCAGTGGCAGGACCAGATAGGAGGCGTAGAAGCCGAATTTTTCGTTGAAAGTGTCGATCGCGCTGCCAATCTTCTGCATGTCAACCTCTAAGCAATGAGTGATGAATCATCTGTTGCCAGTGTAAGTATGCGGGGGCCCGCAGGCCCCCGCCAAGGTTGTGCTTTATTGCATGTGCTGGCCTTTGACAAACTGCTCGTAAGGCCACGGCGCGATCCCGCCGCGCTCCTTGCGCCAGTCGGCAAAGTCGGCCTTGAACTGGTCCTGGGAATCCATGACCTTCTTGACATCGGGGTACTTCACTTTCAGCCCTTCGATATATTCATGCGAGGCCTTGGCAAAACTGTTGATGGTCTCCTCGTCCATGCGGACGAATTCAACCTTCTCTTTGAACAGCTTGACCGCTTCGGCATTGAGGTTCTCTTGCCAGGTGTTTGCCCAGAGCTGGGTCTCCTTGGCGGCGATGTCGACGATCCACTTCAGGTCAGCCGGCAGCTTGTTGTAGGAGTCCTGGTTGATGAAAAAGGCGCACTGGCAGGATGGCTGGTGCACTCCGGGCTGGATGACGTACTTGGTGATGTCGTCGAAGCCCATCGGGTAGTTGATCGCCGGGGTGCTGAACTCGGCTGCGTCGATGACGCCGCGTTCCAGGGCCAGGTAAACCTCGCCGCCCGGCAGTGGCGAAACGCTGGCGCCCAGTTGGGTCATGATGTCCATGTACCAGCCCGGGGTTCTGACGCGCATGCCTTTGAAGTCGGACATCTTGGAGGCCTTCTTGTTCGAAAAGAGGCCGAGCTCCTGGCCGACGTTGCCGCCCGGCAGGGCGAACAGGTTGTAGCGTCCGTAAAGTTCCTGCATCATCTCCAGACCGCCACGCTCGTAGAGCCAGATGTTGTAGCCTTCGGCATCGAGGCCGAAAGGAACCGAGGCAAAGGCGACAAAGGCTTCGTTCTTGCCCTTCCAGTAACCGGGCCAGTCGTGGCCGATATCGGCCTGGCCTTTGCTGACCGCATCGAAGCTTTCCATGGCGCCGACCAGCTCGCCGGCCGAGAACAGCTTAATGTCGAGGCGGCCGCCCGAAGCCAGCTTCACCGAGTCAG
>JAFDBW010000318.1 GCA_019313105.1 Deltaproteobacteria bacterium
CCCTGGTTGGCATGTTGGTTTACCTGGCGGTGCCGGTACTCCTCTATGTCAGCGCGGATGCTGCCAGCCTCAACAACGACCCGCTGATCTGGACCCGGATCGCTCTGTTCGGGCCATGGCTGATTTTGCCGGGCCTCTGGGGTGCGATCTTCTCGTCTGCGGTTGGTTCAATGCTCGGGGCCCCCCGGACACTGCAAGCCTTGGCGAAGGACAGACTCGTGCCGCATTGGCTTGCCGGACCTTCAAAGCCCGGCGCAGAGCCGAAATTGGGGATGATCGTCACTCTGGTGCTGAGCCTGGCCGCGGTTTTTCTCGGTGACCTGAACACAGTTGCCACAGTTGCGACGATGTTTTTCCTGAGCGTCTACGGAACGGTAAATCTCGTTTCCGCACTGGAGTATCTTTCCGGTAATCCTTCCTGGCGGCCCACCTTGAATATTCACTGGGCCCTGAGCCTGCTCGGCGGTATTGGTTGTTTCGGTGTGATGTTACTGATCCATTGGCCTGCCACTGTTTTTGCCATGACCGTCGAGCTTGCGATCTGGCTCTTTCTGAAGAGGCGCGTACGCAAGGATTCATGGGGTGATGTATGGCGTGACCTTTACGAGGCCCTGATCCGCTGGACGCTGGTCAAGCTGAATGCTAGACCGATGACGGCCCGCAACTGGCGACCACATATGCTGGTTTTTGTCAGCAATGTGGAAAAACGTCTTGATCTGGCACGCTTCGGAGCCTGGTTTGCCGAGAATCGCGGTGTGGTATCAATCTGTGAACTCTATCAAGGTGACATCCTCGAACTCAATGTCGATGTCGTGGCACGCGAACAACAGATCAATTCCGTGCTCAAATCTCATGGTATCGTTGCTTTTGGTGAGGTCAATATCGTGCAGGACCTTGAGCGCGGCGTTCTAGCTGTTGCCCAGTCGAACGGCATCGCCGGGATGGCCAGCAATACGGTTCTGGTCGGTTGGCCGGATGACCTGTCACGACTGGTCAGGTTCCTGCGTGTCATACGTCCTCTTAAGCACCTCAACCAGAGCCTGATAATTGGCAAAACCAACCCACTGGTGTCTTTTCGGGAAGATCAGGTCCAGGACATCCATGTCTGGTGGGGTGGTCTCAAGCGCAACGGGGACCTGATGCTGCTTCTGGCGTACCTTTTGACCCGTAACCCGGAATGGCGGCAAGCTAAAATTCGTATTCTGAGTATCGCCTCAAATGAACTTATGAAAGGGCAGACCGAGCGATTCCTGGCGCAATTGATTCCCGAAATACGAATCAATGCGGATGTCGATGTGACCCTCAAGTCAGAAGATGAAAGTGTCACGGAGATCATGCATCGGGAGAGTGCTCATGCCGATACCGTCCTGCTGGGTCTGGCGACGCCGAATGACGGTGATGAGGAGAATTATGCAGAGCGACTGGCTGAACTGGCGGCTGGTTTCCAGAACTGTTTCTTCGTTCACAACGGTAGCCTGTTCCTTGGCGATCTGGTGACGCCGGAGCAGGTCGAGTAGGTTTCAAAAGCAGCAAGTTTGACCGTATGCCAGCATCTCCGCAAGCAGAACAGATGAAAACACGAAACGGGGGCCGCATTTCCATGCGGCCCCCGTTTGAATGCCGGTATATGGCAAGTCTAACCCACCTCGTTGTAAACCCGTTCGCGAAACTCCACCTGAAGATCCTGCGCAACCTTGCGACAGGACTCGATATCTATGCCCGGCAAGGCAACTGCTGTAGCTGTCACCGAAGGAATGTGTTGTTTTGCTTCTTTGAGGAATTCTTTGAGGGCGGTATAGCCGTGCGCGCCATATTCTGACTGGCAGATATCCTGGTAGGTCGCAGCATCCGGTGCGTTGAGTGAAACACTGATTGCATCGACCAGCCCGGCGAGTTCCGGGAGGATGTTGCGGCCATAAACCAGGTTGGCCTGGCCGTCGGTGTTGATGCGCACGGTGATGTCGTTCTGCTTTAGATAGCCGGCAATCTCCTTGACCAGGTCCAGCCGGAGCAGGGGCTCGCCATAGCCGCAGAACACGACTTCATCGTAATGAGACGGGTCGCCGATCGCTTTCATGACCTCTTCAACGCTCGGTTCACGTTCTAGGCAGAGCTGGTGTCCTTTGACCGTGAAGTCCCTGAACTTAGCACAGAAGGTACAACTGTTGGTGCAGCGGTTGGTAATGTTGAGGTAGAGGCTGTTGCGGATTACGTAGGCGATCCTGGTGCTTTGATCGACCTCGCCGACACCGAACAGGCGCCAGGCGTTGAGGCTGGTGGTACGGGCGATATCCTCGAGCGTCAGTCCTTTGACCTCCGCCAGTTTCTCGGCAGTCGATCGGACATAAGCAGGTTCACAACGTTTGCCGCGCCAGTTCTGCGGAGATAGGTAAGGGCAGTCGGTTTCCACCAGCATGACATCGACCGGCAATGCTTCTGCGATTTTGCGCAAGGCGTCGTTCTTCGGGTAGGTCAGGGGCCCGGCGAATGAGATGTAAAAGCCCATCTCTACGCATTTGCGGGCCATTTCCAGGTCGCCGGAGAAGCAATGCAGTACGCCGCCTGCTTCGGCGGCATTTTCTTCCAGCATGATTCTTACGACATCATCATGTGCGTCACGGTCATGAATGATCAATGGTTTGCCGGTGTCTTTGGCAAGCTGTATATGACGGCGAAATGCCTCTTCCTGTTGATCGCGCGGCGAACGGTCCCGATAGAAGTCGAGACCGGTCTCACCGACGGCAACGACCTTGTCCGTCGATTCGATCATGCGGGCCAACTCCGCCATGGCCTGATCGTTGACCAGGCTGGCATCATGCGGGTGGATGCCGACGCTGGCGTAGAGGTTCGGATAACGAATTGCCAGGTCGACGCTGGCGCGGGAGCTTTCCAGGTCGCAACCGACCGTCAGGATGTAGGCAACACGATTTTCTTTAGCACGTGCTATGACCTCGTCGAGGTCTGTTGAGTAGGGCTTTGCGTCGAGGTGGGCGTGGGAGTCGACAAGAGTTGACTGTAAATTTTTCATGGAAAAATTTCCGTAACGAGTGTCTCGGTACGCGGTACGAGAAAGTCAAAAACTTTTCGCGTCCCTCATCCCGATTACTCTGTCTCAATCCTGGGAAACAGCGGGGTGGCCTTCTCGATTGAACTGCCTGGCTGCAGGAGCCCCCAGCTGTCGTGTTCATCTAGTTGCCGGTCAGCAGAGTCGATGCCGAGGATGTTGCAGATGTTGACACCGGTGTCCGGCATGAAGGGGGTCACAAGCAGCCCGATCAAGCGTACGGCCTCAAGCAGGTTGTACATAAC
>JAFDBW010000319.1 GCA_019313105.1 Deltaproteobacteria bacterium
GATGAACTGATTGTATTGATAGAAGGCAAGCTCAAGGTCAACATAGCCGGAGAAGTCTACATGCTGTCTGTCGGCGATAGCCTGTCATTCAAGTCACATCTGCCGCATCGTTGGGACAATGTAGGCGACCAGGATGCCAAGATTGTCTGGACCTTGTCGCCGTTCACAACGATCTGAGCCCTCCCTCCAGAGATAAATCTTTCCCAACTCACTGAAAATACTAACTGATGGCTTGACAGCTTATCATCGCGCAGTAATATGAATGAAAGCCGTCCAGCCCTTCTCGTATTTCCTGTGCTGATCTGGTACGTGCAGTGACCACGATCGAAGAGGGGGCAGCCGTAAATCGGAGGTATGCATGAACAAGTCAGAACTGGTTGAAGCACTCGCCGCCCGTAATGGGCTGACCTACAAAAAGTCAGAAGAAATAGTCAACATCATTTTCGACTCAATGTCGGATGCCTTGACCACCGGTGGTCGCATCGAGATTCGCGGATTCGGCAGTTTCGTCGTAAAAGACTACCAGGCTTACATGGGGCGTAATCCGAAGACCGGAGAAGTCATCAAGGTCAAGCCGAAGAAATTGCCTTTTTTCAAGGTCGGCAAGGAACTGCGGGAAAAAGTCAACAGCTAGTCCAGAAAACCCGATCGGTTGATTGTCAATACAGCTTCAAGGCCGGGGGACGCTCACCGTTTACCCGGCCTTGCGACGCCTGTTGTCAAAGATCCCCTCGCCACAGCCGGTCTGCCACGGCTAAAACTCACGAAATAAAGAGTTCTCCATAGATTGATGGTTTTTGTTTGAACCGCCGTTCCGTGGCATGATAGTTAATATGCGGTAAGAAGGTTCAATGGACCACTATAGGATGCTGTCGACTCATGATCCTCGAACATAATGGTGTCGCTCCGCAAATAGATGCTTCGGTTTTCCTGGCCCCAAGCGCCTGTGTCATAGGCGACGTTCAGATCGGTGAAAAATCAAGTCTCTGGTTCAACGTGCTTGTTCGCGGCGATGTAAATTACATCCGTATCGGCAAACGTACGAACATTCAGGACGGCACAGTGATTCACGTGACTCTCAAGACGCACCCGACGGTTATCGGCGACGACGTTTCTGTTGGACACAGCGTGACATTACACGGCTGCACCATACAGGATGGCTGCCTGATCGGCATCGGCGCGATCATCATTGACGGAGTAGAAGTCGGCGAGTCATCCTTGGTGGCCGCCGGTTCCCTGCTTACGCCGGGCACAAAGATACCTCCAAGGTCCCTGGTGATGGGCAGCCCTGCACGGGTCAGAAAAGAACTGACCGATGCCGAATGTGCGGACTTCCATTCGATTGTCGAACGCTACATCAAGTACCAGGATGATTACCGGAATAATGTTAAAAGAATAGATTGAATCTGTCACATCAGGGTGCCGGGACGGTGGGTGCATTGTTCCAATGTCTTTAGCATTGCCCGGTTTATATGTTATGATTCCAGCACTATCTTTGATTCTGAACTGGCTTAAAATATCGGTTGTAAGTCGGTAAAATATTGCCTTGGGAAGGGGCTTCATCCATGGTCAAAACAGAAGACTTTTCGTCGGTCAAAAATAGCACCATGTTGCAGGGCTTATCAGATCAGGAACTGGGCAAGCTCGCAGGGTTTTGTGAGATGCGGGAGATGGCGGAAGGAACAACTGTTTTTATTGAGAATATGCCTGGTGAATCACTTTTCCTGGTCAAGAAAGGCACGATACGCGTATCCAGGATGTTTGCCGAGGGTGACGAGCAGACCCTGGTTGTCCTTGGCCCCGAAGATATTTTTGGTGAAATGGCTGTCATCGACGGCCTGCCGCGTTCGGCAACCGCACGCGTCGCCGAAAATGCCGAGCTGATCAGCCTGAACAGGAAATCACTGGAGCAACTCTGTCGTGATGATGCCACCCTGGCCTTGAAACTCGTCAAGAACATCGTCAAGGTTTTCAGCCAGCGTGTCCGTGAAGTCAATGAAGAATATCGTGACATGCTGATCTGGTCGATGCAAAAACCCTGAACAGATTTTCGAAACGTTATTTTACGAATAGAAAGAACACTTTAGCAGACTAATGACTTCACGAGCGCAGAAGCATTCGGTGAACCGGACCTCAAGTCATCCTTTACGATTGAAAAATAATCGAAGATAAAGTATAAGTGCCACCTTTTTTACGGAGGCATTTTTTTTGATTTTTCCTCCCTTGTCCGGAGTTACAGATGCTGCAGATCCTGATGAACCAGAAACTCATCTTCGGCCTCCTAGGCGGTTTGGGCTTGTTCCTGTTTGGCATGAAAATCATGTCGGAAGGCTTGCAGAAGATCGCTGGCAGCAGGATGAGGAAAATCCTGGCCGCGTTGACCAATAACCGTATCGTCGGCACCCTGGTCGGGATTGCCGTGACGGCAATGATCCAGTCCTCGAGTGCGACGACGGTCATGGTGGTCGGTTTTGTCAATGCCGGGCTGATGTCGCTGGTGCAGTCAATCGGCATCATCCTGGGGGCCAATATCGGTACCACGGTGACTGCCCAGCTGATCGCCTTCAAGATTACCAAATATGCTCTTCCGGCGATCGGCATAGGCGCGGGCTTCAAACTTTTCTCGAAAAACCAGAAGTGGAGTTACATCGGCGAAGTCCTGCTCGGTTTTGGCCTGCTGTTTTTCGGCCTGTCGGTGATGAAGAGTGCCTTCGACCCGCTCAAGGCCAGCGAGGAGTTTCGGCAAGTCTTCATCATGGTCGGCGACAACCACCTGCTCGGCGTGTTGATCGGTGCCGTCCTGACCATAATCGTCCAGAGCAGCAGCGCGACAATCGGTATCACCATCGCCCTGGCGTCAACCGGCATCATTAACTTCGAAGCCAGCGTCGCCCTGATCCTCGGAGAAAATATCGGCACGACAATCACCGCCAATCTGGCCGCGATCGGCACCAACCTTGCGGCACGTCGTACCGCCCTCGCGCACTTTCTTTTTAATACGATCGGCGTTTGTTACATGCTGGTCTTTTTCAAGTTTTTTACCGGGTTCATCTCTTCGATCACCCCGGGAGACGCTGACTTTGTCATACAAACACAAGAACAAGTGGTCCGAATGGGCGGCGAAATTGGCGATAAACCATTCATTGCCCGACATATCGCCAACACTCATACAATGTTCAATATTGTCAACACGATTATCTTCCTGCCGCTGGTCGGTATCCTGGCCAAATTGAGTACGATGGTTATCCGCGGACGTGATGAAGAAATCGAGTATCACCTCAAATATCTCGACAACCGGGTCTTGAACACTCCCCCGATCGCACTCGCCCAGGCCCGCTCCGAAACCCGGCGCATGGCCCAAGTTGCCCAGGAGATGGTCGACGAGACGCTGGCCTTTCTCCAGGACAACGACCTGAAACGACTTCCCGCGCTGGAGAAGAAGGAAGATCTGACCGACGTTCTGCAGAAGGAAATTACCAATTTCCTGGTGTCCTTGTCCCAGACATCCATCACCCAGGAGTCCTCAAAGGAGGTTGCATCGATGATGCATATGGTCAATGACCTTGAGCGTGTCGGCGACCACTGTGAAAACCTCTGGCTCTTGTCACAACGCAAACTGGAGCAGAAAATCACCTTCTCAGAAATAGCCATGAACGAGATCGCAGAAATCTCTGAGATCACCAAAAACTTCCTGGCTCGGATTGTCAGGGCCCTGGAAGAAAAAGATGTCGGTGTCTACGACGAAGCCCATGAGTTGGAAGATGCCATCGACGATCTTGAGGAAAGGCTGCGCAACAATCACATCAGACGCCTCAACACGGGCGAGTGCACTGTGACCTCTGGTTTGATTTTTATCGACATGTTGCATAACTTCGAAAAAATTGGCGATCATACATTCAACTTCGCCAAAGCCGTTGTCGGTAAAAAATAATGCTGGCTGCTGCAATCGACGCGGGCAGCAACACGCTGCGCCTGCTGA
>JAFDBW010000320.1 GCA_019313105.1 Deltaproteobacteria bacterium
ATCTTCGATAATCACCGAGGTCTTGTTCGACGCTTGGACACTCGATTCATGGAGGCCGGGCTCCGGCAGATGCAAAGGTTTGCCGACCATCGCCGACACCTCACGCGCGACACCGACCACACTCAGACAATCAGGGCGATTGGGAGTCAGACCGATCTCGTACATGACATCTTTTAATCCGAGGACTTCGAACACCGGACGTCCCAGCGGCAGGTCAGCAGGTAGAGTCATGATGCCGTCCGCATCCTCTCCAAGTCCGAGCTCCTTGGTCGAGCAAAGCATGCCAAATGATTCCTGGTTCCGAATTTTCGATTTCTTGATCTTGAAATCACCCGGTAGAACGGTTCCGACCTGGGCAAAGGCAACCAGGTCTCCGGTCTTATGATTCTTCGCACCACAGACAACCTGTACGGTTGTGCTACCCGTTTCAACCTTGCAGACGGTCAGACGATCCGCATCAGGGTGTGGCGAAACATCGGCGAGACGGGCGACGATAACACTGTCGAGCCCATCCCCGTGATGTTCCATGGCATCGACCTCAAGGCCGACCATGGTCAGACGATGGGAAAGTTCATCGGCAGAAAGGTCAAAATCCACATACTCCTTGAGCCAGTTCAAGGTGACTTTCATACTTCAAGTCCTTTATCAGATAAATCTACTTAAGTATTTAAACGTGAATAGTAAAATATGAAAAGTGAAGAACAAATAGCCAGCCCCAAGTCCCTAGCTTCCGAATCTAACCCAGTCTCCGCATTCAAAATTGGCGCAAGAACCTCATGTCGTTTTCGAAAAACAGGCGCAGGTCATTGACGCCGTACTTCAGCATGGCGATTCGCTCAATCCCCATACCAAAGGCGAAACCGCTGTATACCTCGGGGTCATAGTCAACCGACTTGAAAACTTCGGGATCGATCATGCCGCTGCCCAGAATCTCCAGCCAGCCGGTCTGGCTGCATACACGACAACCGCTTCCGCCACAGATGACGCACTGAATATCGACTTCGGCGCTCGGCTCCGTAAAGGGGAAGAACGACGGACGGAAGCGTACATCAATGTTTTTGCCAAAGCATTGGTTGACAAAGGTCGTCAGGATCCCCTTGAGATCGCCGAAAGTTACCTTTTTGTCAACCAGGAAGCCTTCTATCTGGTGGAACATCGGGCTGTGTGTCAGGTCAGAATCCCGACGATAAACCGTACCCGGCGCAACCACCCGGACCGGCGGTTGATGCTTGAGCATGGTGCGGATCTGGACCGGTGAAGTATGGGTGCGCAGCACGATATCCTCCGAGACATAAAAGGTATCCTGCATGTCCCGTGCTGGGTGGTCTCTGGGAATGTTCAATGCTTCGAAATTGTAGAAGTCTTTTTCGATCTCGGGACCTTCAGCGACGCCGAATCCAAGCGCAGCAAAGATTTCTACAATCTCCTCGGTGACCTGGGTGATCGGGTGCTTGGAGCCGGGCATCTGCCTGCGTCCCGGCAAGGTGACATCGATTCGCTCGGTGGCGAGCTTCTGATGCATCAACTCCTTGCGCAGGGCAACCTGACGTTTGGCAAAAGCCTCTTCGAGCCGATCCTTGACCTGGTTGGCGAGCGCTCCGACCAGGGGACGTTCTTCAGCTGACAGCTGCCCCATCCCCTTCATAACGGCGGTAATCTCTCCTTTTTTCCCGAGGTAGCGGGCACGTATCTGCTGTAGCTCTATTTCGGAGACAGCTCCAGCAGCTTCCTGAAGGGCAACTTCTTCGATCTTGTTCAGTTTATCTTTCATAATAATCCGGGCGGAGAAGTCACCGGAATGGCATTGAGCCAGGCCGGAGTTTAAAAAAAAAGAGATGAGGCAGGCCCCATCTCTTTAGTCTTTGGCAATTACTGCAACTGGGCCTTGGCTTTCTCTACAATCGAGCCAAAACCTGTCGGGTCGCTGACAGCAAGTTGGGCCAGGATCTTGCGATCAATGCCTATCTCGGCTTGTTTCATACCGTGGATCAGGCGGCTGTAAGACAGTCCGTTGTCGCGAGCGGCGGCGTTGATCCGGGCAATCCAGAGAGCTCTGAAATCACGCTTGCGAACACGCCGATCGCGATAGGCGTAATTTAACGCGCGGTCAACTGCTTCTGTTGCGCTGCGGAACAATTTACTGCGCGCGCCACGGTAACCTTTGGCGAGCTTTAATACCTTGTTTCTTCTCCGTCTTGCTTTGAATCCTCTTTTTACTCTTGGCATCGCTTTTCTCCTTGAGGGTCAGATATGCGGATATCCCGCGCCCGGATCTGAAGGGGGAGCCATTGGACCCAACAGTTCACGGGTTGTGATTGTACTGCGCCCCTTACATGTAAGGGATCAGGCAACTGATATTCTTGGCGTCAGCCTTGTGGACCTCTGTCGCCCGGCGCAGGTCACGTTTGCGCTTGGTCGACTTCTTGGTCAGGATGTGGCTGGTATAAGCCTTGTTGCGGCGGATTTTGCCGGTTCCGCTCTTGCGGAAACGCTTGGCTGCACCGCGGTTGGTCTTGATTTTAGGCATTGTCCTTAACTCCTTAGCGATGATTCAATCTTTGCGACTCTTGAAAAGTCGTCGTTTTATTTTTTGATCGGCCCGATAACCATACTCATAAAGCGCCCGGACATATTCGGATGACTTTCAATCTGGCCGAGCTCAACGAGGTCTTCGGCCACTCTCTGCAGGATACGGCGACCGAATTCAGGATGGGTCACTTCACGGCCACGGAACATGATCGTCACTTTGACCTTGTTGCCTTCCCCTAGGAAGCGCATGGCGTTCTTGACCTTGAACTGGTAGTCATGCTCATCAGTCTTGGGCCGCAGCTTGACTTCCTTCAACTCGACTCTGGCCTGTTTTTTCTTGGCCTCTGCAGCCCGCTTGCTCTGCTGATACTTGTACTTGCCGTAGTCCATGATACGTCAAACCGGCGGGGCCGCATTGGGAGAAACTTCCACAAGGTCAAGACCCTGCTCCTCGGCAGCCTGCAGCGCAGCGCCTAATTCCATGATACCAAGCTGTCCACCCTCATCATCGATGACACGCACTTCACTTGCGCGGATAGACTCATTGATATTGGTCGTGTCCTTACTTATGACGCACCTCCTAATGGTACAGTTTACACTCTTCGTGTATGAAACGAATAAAATCCGCCGGCTTCATAGGTTCCAGGTTCTCACCGGAGCGATGCCGTGCGGTGACAGTGCCGGCGGCCACTTCCTGATCGCCGATCACCAGCATATACGGAACTTTTTCCATCTGGGCTTCACGAATCTTGAAACCCAGTTTTTCATTGCGCAGATCAGCCTGCACACGAACCCCTTCGGAGCGCAGTTCTTCACAAACCTGCTCGACGTAAGCGGCCTGGCTGTCAGTCACATTAAGGACTTTAACTTGAACCGGGGCAATCCAGAGTGGGAAATTGCCGGCGTAATGTTCGATCAGAACACCGATAAAACGTTCAATGGCCCCCAGGATAACCCGGTGGACCATGACCGGCCGGTGCTTCTCGCCGTCACTCCCGATATAGCTGAGATCAAACCGTTCCGGGAGGGTAAAATCGCACTGGATTGTAGCACACTGCCACTTCCTGTCAAGAGCGTCTTTGAGCTTGATATCGATCTTCGGGCCGTAAAAAGCGCCGTCGCCCTCATTGACTTCATAGGGCAGCCCGGTGTCATCGAGAGCACTTTTCAATGCATGGGTCGCACGTTCCCAATCCTCATCGGAGCCGATTGCTTTCTCCGGGCGGGTCGATATCTCCAGTTCATATTCAAAACCGAAGATCCCCATCACATCGCGAACGAAACCGAGGACCTTCTTGATCTCGCCGTCAAGCTGTTCGGGCGTGCAGAGGATATGCGCATCATCCTGGGTAAACCCGCGCACTCGCAGCAGACCGTGCAGCACCCCGCTCTTCTCGTGTCGGTGAACCGTACCCAGTTCGAAATAGCGTTGCGGCAGATCACGGTATGAGCGTTTCTTCGATTTGAAGATCAGCATATGGGCCAGACAGTTCATCGGCTTGATCCCATAGCTTTGCTCGTCGACTTCCGTGAAGTACATGTTTTCACGGTAGTTGTCAAAGTGCCCGGAGGTTTTCCACAGTTCGGTACGCAGGATCTGCGGGCCCATGACGATATCGTAGCCACGCTTGAAGTGTTCCCGCTTTTCAAAATCCTCGATGATGGTACGGAGCAAGGCCCCTTTCGGGTGCCATATCACCAGGCCGGCTCCGGCCTCATCATTGAAAGAGAAAAGGTCCAGTTCCCTGCCGAGCTTGCGGTGATCGCGCTTCTTTGCCTCTTCGAGACGATGCAGGTGTTGCTTGAGTTCTTTCTTGTCGGTGAACGCCGTCGCATAGATACGCTGCAGCATGGCATTCTTTTCATCGCCACGCCAGTAAGCGCCAGCCACGCTGGTCAGCTTGAAAGCTTTCAACATCCCGGTTGACGGGATATGCGGACCGCGGCATAAATCGACAAAAGTCCCCTGACGATAAAGGGACACCTCTTCCTCACCGAGGTCTTCAATCAGCTCAACCTTGTAATCCTCACCCATCTCGTTGAACAGCTTGATCGCTTCGGCGCTCTTGACAACCTGGCGCTCGATCGGCAGATTCTCTTTGGCCAGTTCGGCCATCTTCTGTTCGATCTTGTCGAACTCTTCCGGGCTGAACGTATGAGTGTCACTGTAGAAATCGTAATAGAACCCGGACTCGATCGCCGGGCCGATTGTGACCTGCACCTCGCGACCGAAGAGTTCCTTGACCGCATGGGCCATCAGGTGAGCCGTCGAGTGGCGGTAGATTTCCAGCCCTTCGGGAGTATTCAGGGTCACCAGGCGCAGATGGACATCAGACTCGATCGGCCTGGACGCATCGACCAGATCATCACCAAAGTAAGCAGCAACGGTCTGGCGCGCCAGGCCTTCTCCGATTGAGCGCGCTACATCCAGTGGAGTCGTCCCGACTGGGACTTCCTTAACCGTTCCATCCGGCAGTGTTACATTCAACATCGACATGTCGTTATCCCTAACGAAAAGAGGCATCCATGGATGCCTCTGCGAGATTTGGGCGAAGATTATGGTAGGCACGGGCAGGATTGAACTGCCGACCCCTACCGTGTCAAGGTAGTGCTCTCCCACTGAGCTACGTGCCTGCACCCAAAATGCCGGATAGATTTAACAGAGGAAGCACGCCCTGTCAAGCCTTTTTCTGCGCAATTTCCGATGGTTGTCAATGGACAAAAATGTAACAAGCGTCTATCTCACAGAGGAGAACAATCGGACGGATCACCCTGAATCTTGGCAATTGCATGTGGGATCGCCGGCCAGACTGCTTCGAGGTTTTCAATTGCCCCCTTTGGACTGCCCGGAAGGTTGATAATTAAGGTGCGCTGCCTGATGCCGGCAATCGCACGGGAGATGATGGCATGCGGCGTCTTCTTCAGGCTTTCCTGCCTCATCCTCTCTGCGAAGCCGGGCAACTCACGATCTATCACCTTGCCAGTCGCTTCCGGCGTGATATCACGCGGCGAGACCCCTGTGCCACCCGTGGTCAGGATCAGGTCTGGAACAAGAGAGTCTGTCCATTTTTCGAGTGTCGTTACAATTTCTTCGAAATCATCCGGAATCAAAGAGATGCATTCCACGACCACGCCCTTTTGGTTCAGCCAGTCACATAAGGCCGGTCCACTCAAGTCCTCTCGCTCCCCCCGGGCCCCTTTATCGCTTAGAGTCAGTATCGCAGCTCTCATAAGGGAGTTCCCTCTTTTCGGCAGACACCACTTTGACGGACCTCTTCAATAAAGCCACTCAACATCACGGGGATATACCTTCTTTCAATCTTGTCGTTCATATCGTTACCGGAGCTTCAATCCGGTCGCCTGCCTGCACTTTGCCGCCCTTGACGACTCTGGCAAAAACGCCCTCTTTCGGCATCACACAATCGCCAGCCTGGTCATAGATGGCGCAACGGGTATGACATTCCTTGCCGATCTGGGTGATCTCAAGCAGGACATCACCGATTCTCACCCCGGCACCGAGTGGCAAAGTGACCAGTTCGACACCTTCGGTCGTCAGATTCTCGGCAAAATCGCCGGCGTCCACAGTTAGTCCCATGCCCTGCATCTTGCGGATGCTTTCGATGGCCAACAGACTGACCTGGCGATGCCAGTTGCCGGCATGTGCATCACCAACAATGCCGTGTCCCGGGCGCAATTCGACTTGCGCCACCGGGGTCTTCTTTTCTCCCTTGTTGCGACTGACACAGACCGCAACGATATGCGCATCCATTTCAGCCTCCGATCCCAGACATGCTAAAGGATGCCGGCCCGAAAGAATCATCGGCCATTTGATGATAATCAACTTTGTTGCCGATAACCTGCCGTAATGCCTGGCAAAGCAGGTCGTCATCCTGAGCCAGGTAAGGTTTGAGATCAACCGTCTGCTCAGAAAGCAAACAGCTCTTGGCCAGACCGGCCGAAGTCACCCGGATGCGGTTGCAGGAGCCACAGAAATGATTGCTCATCGGCGTAATGATGCCGATCGAGCCCTGTGCGCCTTCGATCCTGAATGGTCGGGAAGGACCGCACATGCGCCCCGTAGCCAGGGGCACTATCCGGTATTTTTTCTGCAGCCGTTCAAGAATCTCGGCGCCGGGGACGACCCTTTCACGCCACGCTTTGGCACGGATGGTCGGCATGTATTCAATGAATCGTATCGACCAGGACCTGTCCAGGCTTAGTTCTGCAAACGCTTCGATTTCACTGTCATTGATGTCGCGCATGACCACCATATTCAGCTTCAGCTGCAAACCGGCTTTTTCCGCAGCTTTGATACCGGCCAGGACTTCGGCCAGGTCTCCACCACGGGTAATCTTGGCGTATCTGTCAAACTCCAGTGAATCGAGGCTGATGTTGACCCGGCCAACTCCTGCTTGCCTCAGTTGACCGGCGAGCGAAGCAAGCAGCAGGCCGTTGGTGGTCAGCACAACCTCGGCAAGGTTCGGAATGGCATTGAGGCTAGCGAGAAAGCCGATCAGACCTTTGCGCACCAGGGGTTCGCCACCGGTGACGCGGACCTTTTCAATTCCAAGCCTGACGGCGGCCCGGGCAATCCGCAGCAAATCTTCGTAGCGGAGGATTTCATCGTGCGAGCAGAGCGGAACGCCTTGCTCCGGCATGCAGTAACTGCAGCGCAGATTACAGCGGTCCGTTACAGACAGCCGCAAATAATTAATTGTCCGTCCGAAACGGTCGCAGTTCATTACGGGTTGGTTGTTGTCAGCACCATGCATTAGAAGGCTCGCGCGCAGAAAAAGAAAAACGAGGTTATTTTGACACATCAGGCCCGTTGGTCAAGGAATCATACAGAAGCTATTGCAGAAATCCTATTCACCTATAAGATATTACGACAGTTCGTCATCATTACAACCGAGAAACTCACTCTCTCCTGACGGGTTCGAATTCAAGCCACCAGTCAGGGCACCGCATGGTCTTTTGATGGCGTCCCTTAATGTGCGCACAATGTCAGCGCATCCGGGCTGCTTGGCGGGATCTTCATCCTTGTCAAATGATGGTTTGAAATTTAACATAGTTCCTCTGAGAGTTGATCTGGGTTAGGTCATCAAACACGACCCCGTGGATATTAAAACATTGAAATAAAGGAGACAACGACCCATGGAGGTTCAATGATCCCACCCATCGTTTCGGTCGTCGCCAACAGCGGTACCGGCAAGACGACCTTACTGGAGAAGTTGATCGCCGAGATGAAGCGCCGCGATTACAAGGTTGCGGCAATCAAACACGATGCACATCGCTTTGACATCGACCATGAGGGGAAAGACTCCTGGCGGCTGACTCGGGCAGGCGCGGACACCATGCTGATCATGTCGAAGGAGAAACTTGCCATGGTCAAGCAGCACACGAACGCAGAGCAGCCCAGTCTTGCAGACAGTGTTTCCAGATACTGCCGTGATGTCGACATCGTTCTGACCGAAGGCTTCAAAAAAAGCACGCTGCCAAAGATCGAGGTTCACCGCCAAAATCATAGCGACAAGCTGCTCTGCCGTGACGTGGAGCACGACCCGACCTTGATCGCCGTTGCTGCTGACGGCCCCCTGGAAATTGACGTGCCTGTTTTTGACATCGATGATGCCCGGGGTCTTTGTGACTTGATCGTGGAGCGTTATCTCTCTTGAACAGTCACCGGTTTTGCTGCCGAACCGGTCCACCTGGCAGGGCAAAGTGGAGGCAGATCTTTCCCACAGAGGGAGCATCGATTTGGAGACAAAGAATCTGCTGCGAAGCGTTGCTTTTTTGATCGTCTTGACGAAGAGATCAACGCCTTTGATGCGTAGCCTTGCCTGGATTATTCTTTGCGTGGCTCTCTCCGCGCCGGCCTTAGCCGGGAGTCCTCAACCTGTCGTGGTCTTTGCCGGTTCGGCTTCGCAGCCGCCGCTTGAGGATGCCGCGGAGGTTTTTCAGGCAAAGACCGGTATTCCGGTGATCCTCCACATGGGCGGGTCCGGTGCCATGCTCAGTCAGATCCGCCTGACGGGGCATGGAGACCTCTATATACCTGGTTCACCCGACTATATGGAAAAAGCACGAGCTTTCGGACTGGTTGACAATGATGTCGCAATTCTCGCCTATCT
This sequence comes from Deltaproteobacteria bacterium, assembly GCA_019313105.1. Classification (GTDB taxonomy): domain Bacteria; phylum Desulfobacterota; class Desulfuromonadia; order Desulfuromonadales; family BM103; genus JAFDBW01. Next base: position 8,661 of record JAFDBW010000320.1, read on the forward strand.
CGTACCGGCACTCCTGGTTCCGGAAGGGAACCCTCAGGGCATCATCGGCCTGCGAGACCTGGGCAGAACAGGCCTTCGGGTCGGGCTTGCCGACCCGGACGGCGTTTGTGTCGGCCTGTACGCTGTGGAAATTCTCGAAGTCAACGAACTGGCGAGTACCGTGCGGCCTAATTTGAAGGGCATGGTGGAAAGCTGTGCCAAGGCAGCGTCCATGATCCCTCTGAAACTCGTGGATGTTGTCATCGGCTGGCGTGAATTTGCCTCATGGAAACCTGAAATGATGGATGCCGTGCTCCTCGAACCAAAGCAGATTCCCCGGCTTGCCTATATTCCTGCTGCACGCTTGCTAAATGCCGGCAACCCTCCAGGTGCCGACGCATTTGTCGAATTTCTGAAATCCAGTGAGGGACAGGCGATTTTCAGAAAATGGGGCTATTTGACTGAAGAGTTTGCGGCTCGTGAATTTGCGCCCCAGGCACGCATCGGAGGCAGCTACATGTTGCTTCAGGGTTGGTGATAATGCAGCGTGACAGCGTCTTTAAAATCACCATGCTTATGCCGCTCTTTATCCTCGCAGGTTATTTTCTGCTGCTGGTCGGTAGCCAGTCAGCGTTCTTCAACTTCTCCGTTTTCATGGAGCAGCTGTCCCGGGCAAACGTTCTTTCGGCGATTGCACTGAGCCTGGTTGCTGCGACCTGCAGCAGCGCAATCGCTATCGGCATTGCCATCCCTTCGGCTTACGCTTTGGCCCGCTTCAATTTCCCGGGGAAACGCCTGGTCGACACCTTCATCGACCTGCCGATGGTCCTGACACCAATCGCCCTCGGCACGCTGATACTGATGGCCTGGAACACGGCCTTCGGCCAATTCCTCGCCAACTTCGGCCTGACCCTTCCCTTTACCCTGGCAGGGGTCATTCTTGCTCAGTTCACGGTTGTCGTCGCCATCAGTGTGCGGATGCTCAAGGCGACTTTTGAGCAGGTCAACCCGCGACAGGAGCAGGTGGCAAGATTGCTCGGCTGCACCGCGTTCAGCAGTTTCATTCATGTCACCCTGCCCCTGGCAAGACGCGGCATCCTTGCCGCTATCATTCTGACCTGGGCCAGGGCGATCGGCGAATTCGGGGCGACGGTGATGGTCGCAGGCACCGCGAAAGGTCAGACGGCAACCCTGCCAAGCAGCATCTACCTTGCCATGTCGATGGCCGACCTGCCGCAGGCGGTCACTCTCGTCGTAATTCTGATCGTCATCTCACTGATCGTCCTGTTCGGTGTCCGTATGGCGCTGGAGCGCAAACGATGATCAGGATTGAGAAACTCATATCTCGACGGGGAGCCTTCTGCCTGGGACCAATCGATCTTGACTTCCGCGGCAGTTCCTATCTGACCATCCTCGGCCCGTCCGGTTCCGGCAAGACACTTTTTCTCGAAACGTGCATGGGCTTGATCGCTCCAGAGAGCGGCAGAGTCTGGCTCGACGGCAAAGATGTGACAGACATAGTGCCGGAGCAGCGTCATATCTCCTATCTCCCCCAGGATCTGACTCTCTTTCCACATCTCAGCGTCCGCGATAACATCCTGTTCGGCGCGAGGCGACGTCAGCTGCAAAAAGCTTTGGTCGAATCCCGGCTGGCGAATCTGCTCGACTTGTTGGAGATGCATCACATTATCGACCGCACGGATGTCGCCACGCTCTCCGGTGGCGAAAAACAACGTGTGGCCATGGCCCGCGCTCTGCTGCCTGAACCACGGCTGCTCTTTCTCGATGAGCCTTTCTCGGCATTGGATGCGACGATCAAGCGGCAATTACAGGTGAAACTGCGCGAAATCAACCAACAGCTAGGCGTCACCATTTTGCATGTTACACATGATCAGGAAGAGGCGTTCTTGCTCGGTGAGCAGCTTGCCGTGATGATCAATGGACAAATCCGTCAAGTCGGCCCACGCGATGATATCTACTACCGTCCGGCGACACTCGAAGTCGCGCGTTTTCTACGTAATCAGAACATTTTCGACCTGACCATCAGAGAGATCCTTCCCGATGGGTCTTTGCGGCTCGAAAACGACATCTGTCTGGTTGCCCCGGGACATGCTGGCGCCACACCAGGCGAGCAGTTGGCAACCGGCATCCGTTCTGAGGAAGTCGTCGTCATCCGTCCGAACAAGCCAATCGGCCCGGAGTTGCAGGAGAACCTGTTTCATGCCACGATCGTCGACATCCTCATTTTCGGCGGCACACAAACGCTTTGCGTCAGGCTCAACGACAGCGGTATGACGGTCAATGCCGAACTGCCGAATTGTGCCATGCGCGACCTGGGCTATGCCATCGGCGATGCGTTGCAGGTCTGCCTGCGCAAGCGCAGCCTCTGGACGATTCCATTGGATGCCGGTGCTGTAACAAGAAAGACTCACGATGATTAGCTATGAGGAGGCATTGCAAAAAGTTCTCGATGCGGTCTCACCTCTAGCCCCGCTCGAGAAAGCTCTGGCGGATGCGGCCGGGCTCGTTCTGGCCGCTCAGGCCATTGCCCGCTGGGATATGCCGCGTTGTGACAATTCGGCAATGGACGGTTTTGCTATCTCCGGTGACCCTGAAAAAACTGAAACGGACTTCACAATCATCGGCAACTCATACGCTGGGCAACCATTTTCCAACAGAGTCCTGCCTGGACAGGCGACTCGTATCACGACGGGGGCCACCCTGCCTGATGGTACCGACACCGTGGTGCCGATCGAAGATGTCATGGTAAGAAACGGCTGTGTCCGCTTGATGAAAACGCCAAAAATCGGGCAGCACGTCCGTTACCAGGGAGAGGAGTTCTTGAAAGGCAACGTTTTGGCTGACAGTGGCACAACCTTGCATGCCGGCATCATCGCGTTGTTGGCAAGCGCAGGCATCGGGCACTGCAAGGTTTTTCCACGCCCACGGGTTGCAGTTATCTCAACCGGCGATGAACTGGTCGAACTCGGCCAGACTCCCGAACCAGGACAGATCGTCAACTCAAACCTGTACTTCTTGAAGAGCCGCCTGGCGGAATGCGGGTTCGGCCTTGCATCGATCGGGAGCGCTTCTGATGATCTTAACAAGCTCGATCAATGTTTCGAGCAGGCTCTTGATGCCGATATCATCATTTCCACCGGAGGGGTCTCTGTTGGTGAGAAAGACCTTCTTCATCAGGCACTTGAAAGACAACGTTACAAAAAAATCTTCTGGAAGGTCGCAATAAAACCGGGCAAGCCTCTGCTGTTCGGGATGCTTGGAACCCGGCCGTATTTTGGCCTGCCGGGCAATCCGGGTGCAACTGCGGCGACCTTCGAGTTATTCGCCAAACCGGCCATGAAGCGTCTGGCAGGACAAGCCGATGTTTTACCTGAAAAACGCAGGGCAAGATTGACCCATAACGTGACCGGAGACGGCAAACGCCTGGCATTTCTTTGGTGCCGTCTGGAGTGGGACGGGAACATTTATCAAGTCACCGCATCGAAAGGACAGAGTTCAGGACAAAACCAATGCCTTGCAGATGCCAATGCAATTCTTCCGGTTGCTGCTGGGATAGAGCAACTGGAGGTGGGAACTGATGTCGAAGTCTTGATAATTTAGGCAGACTTTGTTCGGAAGAGTCAATTTTCACAGACCGAGAAAAGCTAAAATCTGGAATTCAAATATCCATTTACGACCAGTTCAGGCCAGGTCAGTTCAGCAG
>JAFDBW010000321.1 GCA_019313105.1 Deltaproteobacteria bacterium
ATCTTCAGCGATTCGGCGTGAATTCTCACCAGCCGGGTCAGGTCAGCAAGCTCGTCCCGACCGACGTAGGCCGCACAAATATCGAGAACCTGGGCGCCCTTGGCTTCCTGGTCGAGGCCGATACGCAGACAGCCATCAAAATCGTCAGCCAACAGACACTCGCGGAACTTTTTCGAGCCGTTCGGATTGGAACGCTCGCCGATTAAAAGCGGTGGGATTTCCTGACCGATTTCGACGGCCTGGTAGAGACTGGAGAGTGAAGGTTTCATACCGTCACCTCCCGTGCTGCCGGAGTCAAATCGGCGCAAGCCGCTGCAAGTTGGCGGATATGTTCAGGGGTCGTGCCACAGCAGCCGCCGATAACGCTGACACCATCCTGTTCGACAAACTGGGCCATGTGATGGACAAAATCATCAGGCGTCATCGGGTAATGGGTTTTGCCGTCCACCACTTCCGGCAAGCCTTGGTTCGGCATGCAGGAGATGCGCTGCGGCCAGTTATGACTGAGATAGCGAATATGAGAGGCCATGTCACTTGGACCGGTCGCACAGTTGAGCCCGAGGGAGAAGATCGGGAAGGGCTCCAGTGTGGCGCAGATGGCCGCGATGTCGCTGCCGACCAGCATGGTCCCCTGACGTTCCATCGTCACCGAGACCAGCACCGGCAACTCCCGGCCAAGCTCATCGAGCACCTCGAAGCAGGCGACCAGGGCCGTCTTTACCTGCAACAAATCCTGGCAGGGTTCAATCGCACTGGCATCGACACCGGCTTCGACCAACGCCCGGATCTGCTCGGCCAGTGACCGGGACAACTCTTCCACGGAGATATGGCCGAGCGACGGTAGCTTGGTGGTCGGTCCGACCGAGCCGGCCACATAGCGGCCCGATCGATCGCCGATCGCGGCGCGGGCATTGGCAACCGCGGCACGGTTGATCTCGCTAACCCGGTCACCAAGATCATATTCGTCAAGCACGATGGAACTGGCACCAAAGGTGTTGGTTTCCACCACCATCGCCCCGGCATCGAGAAATGATTCGTGCAGGGCGACGATCTTTTCCGGAGCCGTCAGGTTGAGAAGCTCGTTGCACCCTTCACATCCCTGCCAAGCCTCATCAGGGATCATCATCTCCTGCAGGTTGGTGCCGCAGGCACCGTCGAACAGGAGGATTTTTTCATCAGCAAAACTCATAATCAAGCTATATCCTTATAAAGTGATACGAACGTTTTGGCAGGTCTTGACCACATTTTAATAAACAAGGCCGACCCGATGGTCCGCCCCTGCAGATCGATCAGTGTCATCAGCAGGCTCAGCTCTTTGAGCTGCCACAGACTATGCAGACCCGGGCCGTTTCGTAGAGCCCGTTGTCCCTGTTGTAGACTGAGGCAGGACGCAGGTGCAATTCACAGGTCACCCGAAAGCAGAGATCGCAGGCCTGGCTTTCGGTGTCAGCCGATTTGAAATCGCAGACATGACATATCCAGGGGGATTTTTCCATTTCACTCTCAGCGGAACAGTGCGTCACCTGTAAACCTCTGCAAAAGCTCTGTCTGGCAACCTGCGCATTATGACCTGTGAGGTGCACAAAGGCAAGTCAACGATTAAAGGAATATCAATCTTCACGGGTAGATGGCAAGCACCTCTTGACCCTTCGGCATAAAACGGTATTCTTGCTCTGATATTCAGGGTGCGGGACTGCCTGCACCGATCAATGATGCCGACTAAAAACTTTCGCCAGAAGGAATCCCCATGCAAACATTCAATCCACCTGTTCGTACCCTGATGGGCCCTGGACCATCCGATGTTTACCCGAGAGTTCTCGAGGCCCTGTCGCGCCCGACCATCGGCCATCTGGACCCGGCTTTTATCCGCATGATGGATGAGCTCAAGGAACTTCTCCAATACGCTTTCCAGACCAGGAACGCCATGACCATGCCGGTCTCCGCTCCCGGTTCGGACGGCATGGAAACCTGTTTCGTCAACCTGGTGGAACCGGGTGACAAGGTGATCGTCTGTCAAAACGGTGTCTTCGGCGGACGCATGAAGGAAAATGTCGAACGCTGCGGCGGGATTGCCGTGATGGTCGAGGATAGCTGGGGAGACGCCATTGATATCAACAAGCTCGAAGACGCCCTCAAGGCCCACGACGACGCCAGAATCGTCGCGATGGTCCATGCCGAGACCTCTACGGGGGCCCAGTCCGATGTGGCGACACTGGTCAAGCTTGCCCACCAGCACGATTGTCTGACGATCGTCGACACCGTCACCTCGCTCGGCGGGACCCCGGTCAAGGTCGACGAATGGGGCATCGATGCCATCTACTCCGGCTCACAGAAATGCCTCTCCTGCACTCCCGGCATTGCCCCGGTCAGCTTCAACGAGCGCGCCCTGGAAAAGATTCGGGATCGACAGACCAAGGTACAGAGCTGGTTCATGGACCTCAACCTGGTTATGGGTTACTGGGGGGAGGGGGCCAAGCGAGCCTATCATCACACCGCCCCGATCAACGCCCTCTATGCCCTCCACGAAGCGCTACTGATCCTCAATGAGGAAGGTTTGGAAGAAGCCTGGGCGCGCCACCGGAAGAACCACCTGGCACTCAGAGCAGGTCTTGAAGCAATGGGGCTGTCATTCATCGTCAAGGAGCCTGACCGTCTGCCGCAACTGAACGCCGTCACCATCCCTGCCGGAGTTGACGATGCGTCGGTTCGCAGCCGGCTGCTCAACGAATACAACCTCGAGATCGGTGCCGGGCTCGGCGCGCTGGCCGGGAAGGTCTGGCGGATCGGCCTCATGGGTCACGCCAGCCGCGCCGAGAACATCCTGCTGTGTGTTGGCGCGCTTGAGTCTGTTCTGGGGGATATGGGTGCCGAAATCAATACAGGTGTCGCCCTGCCGGCCATGCAGAAGGCTCTCGCCTGACGTTGTCCACCACCGTTCGAAAATAGCGGGGGAAGTCTCCATGTGACTTCCCCCGCTGTGTTTCATGAGGGAATTGTTTTGATAACGGTAAAAAGTTCACAAATATCAAGAAATTTATAGACTGAAAACTGAAAATACATTAATTGACTAAATTAGTCAAATTTAGAGGTTATCGCCAGTTTCGTCAACAAAATCGATTTTACTGTACTGAGGGAGGAACCGATGAGTTCAACCGCAACATCCACCCAGGGTTCGGGTCTGCAAATCCGGGACAACCTGGCCAACGATTATTCTGATATCTACACCCCCGAAGTGCTCGCAGCACTCGCTCACATGTCACAATATAATGTCGAACAGAAACGCTTGATGGATGAGCGCACCAAGCGCCGCCTGACCCGGATGCGTGATCGCAAGCCAATCGGCTTTCTGCGGGCAGACAGCGTAATCGAGGGAACCGGAATTCGCGTCCAGGACGCCCGCGACGGCAACTTCGTCGGTGCGGTGATCCCGCACGATCTCCAACGCCAGTGGCTGCAGGGCACAGGGCCCGCCGCCAAGCCGAATTCCCCGGTCAAAGCCAACCTGCGTAACGTCGCCTACGCCCTGCTCTCAGGTGCCGACGGCTGGATGTTTGATGGTGAAGACGCGCTCGGCCAGATCACCACCATGTCGCTCGACAACCAGCGCAGCCTCAAGCTGGCGATTGCCCGCGACCCGCAGTTTCTCGAAGTCGCCGAAGCTGTCTCGGCAGAGATGAATGCCTGGGCGCGGGATTTCTTCGGTCGCGAGATTATCTCCGACTGGCGCGAGCAGCTTGATTTTACCACCAAGATCTTCCGCGCTCGCGGACTGCATCTCGATGACCGCCACATTCGCCTGGATGGTGAATCGTTTTCTGCATCGATCACCGACATGACCCTGTATGTGGTCAACAACTATAAAGTCCTGCAGGCTGCCGGTTCTTCAATTGTCCTTTACCTGCCGAAAATCCAGACCGCCGAGGAAGCCGGGTACTGGAACAGGCTGCTCACTGCACTGGAAAGCTACCTGGGCCTGGACGAGGGCACAATCAAGGTATACGTGCTGGTGGAACAGCTCGAAGCGACCTTCCAGCTGATGGAAATCAGGGCAGCGCTCGGTTTGCATTTCGTCGGTTTCAACACCGGGCGCTGGGACTACATTAACAGCGTCTCCGATGCCAACTGCTGGGATTCGGGTTTCATTAATCCCAACATCGAATCAATCGTTATGACCTACGGCTACATGCGCAACTACGAGGACCGCGTTCGCCGGGCCGTGAACACCCCGGACGCCAACGGCAACTTCGCCCTCTGGCAAGGCGGCATGGAGCCAAACATCCCGGTCGGTTCGAAAGAAGGCGTGGCCAACAGCATGAAGAAGGCCAAGGCCGGTGCCGTCCGTGAGCAACAGGAAGGTGCCTGCGGCAAGTGGATTGCGCACTGGAAGATGGCCCACATCATCCGGCCGGTCTGGGAAGAAGTCGGCGAAGACAACCAGAGCGGTCGAAAATTCCCGCCCCTGACTTATACCGATGAGGACGCAGCCGGTCTGACCTTGATCGAACCTGCCCCCCGGACTGTGCGAGGAGCCCGCAACCTGCTGAGCGTTGCACTGCAGTACGGCAACGCCTTCGGCCAGGGGCTACAGGCAGCAGCACTCAAGCCGGCGGACTTTTTCGGCAACGATGACATACTCTACCTGATGGAGGACATGGCGACCGGTGAGATACGCCTGAGCATCCTCTGGGAGTGGATTCACAAGGGCGCCGCCCTCACCGAGGACGACCCTGAAACCGGCCTGAACGCTGGTGATGTCTTCAGCGTCGAGATTTTTGCCCGCCTGCTCGATGAGGAATACGCCAAGTTGCAGGCCGCAAGCAACCGTGACGTGCACGACAATTCCAAGAACACCACGCTGCCAATGGCCCGGGCTATCGTTGAAGCTTATGTCCTTGATGACGTCAAGGCCCCCTGGTACATCGACCTGCTGAATATCAACCTGAACAACCATGACCTCAATGTGGCCAAACAACGCATCAGCCGGTATATGGAGGCTTTCAAGAAAGAGGGCACTCGTATCACTGAAAACCTTGACACTTTACCGGCTTAAGGCCGCTTTTATAAACGGGAGAAGAAAATGAACACATTTGCTGATGACGTCAAGGCAACCCGAGACTGGTTTGCCAACCCACGTTTCGACAACATCCTGCGCCTTTATACAGCGGACCAGGTAGTCGAGCAGCGCGGCACCATCCCGGTCGACTACACGATTGCACGGGACGCCGCGGCGGCCTTCTACGACCGCCTGCTGGAATTGTTCAACGACGGAAAGTCAATCACCACCTTCGGCCCCTACTCGCCCGGTCAGGCCGTTTCCATCAAACGCATGGGGATCGAAGGGATCTACCTCGGTGGCTGGGCCACTTCAGCAAAGGGTTCGGCCAATGAAGACCCCGGCCCCGACCTGGCCAGCTATCCCCTGAGCCAGGTCCCCGATGAAGCGGCGCCGCTGGTCAGGGCTCTCCTCGCCGCGGACCGTAACCAGTACTTCCTGCGCCTGCGCATGAGCGAAAAGGAGCGCAGCCGGATTCCCGAGGTCGACTATCGCCCGTTCATCATCGCCGATGCCGACACCGGCCACGGCGGTGACGCCCATGTGCGCAACCTGGTCCGACGTTTCGTTGAAGTCGGTGTCCCGGGCTATCACATCGAAGACCAGAAACCGGGCGTGAAAAAGTGCGGCCACCAGGCGGGCAAGGTGCTGGTCCCGGTAGACGAACAGATTAAACGCCTGAACGCGGCACGCTTTCAGCTTGACGTCATGCGCGTACCAGGAATTATCGTCGCACGGACCGACGCCGAGGCGGCGACCTTCCTCGACGGCCGCGGCGATGAGCGCGATCATCGCTTCATCCTGGGCGCCACCAACACCAACATCCCCAATTACAAGACGGCCTTCCTCGCCATCATGCGCCAGTTCCACGCCAAGGGCGTCCCGGAGATCAATGGTCACCTGATGTACCGTATCTCCGACGAGGCCTATGCGAAAGCCGATGAATGGTTGAACAAGAACGGCCTCTCGGCAGAAATCGACGCTGCGATCAAAGCGCTGCCGGATCACAGCACGGTTGTGATCAATGCCGCTCTCGATGATGCGGCGACCCGCCTGCTCGACCTCTGGCAGATGGAAGCCAGCATGAAGACCTACGGTGAGGCAGTTGCCGACGTCATGGCCTTCCACCACGACGAAGGCGCTGAACTGCCAATGAGCGTCGAGGAATGGAACGCTTTCGTTGAAGAGGCTTCTTTCGTCGAAGCGCGTCAGAAAGCCCGCTCGATGGGCTTCAACATCATCTGGAACTGCGACATTGCCCGCACCCCGGAAGGCTACTACCAGGTCAAGGGCGGCATCCCCTACGCCATCGCCAAATCGCTGGCCGTGGCTCCCTTTGCAGATATTCTGTGGATGGAGACCAAGACCGCCGACCTCCACGATGCGAAGATCTTCGCCGACGCTATCCATGCCGTCTACCCGAACAAGATGCTGGCTTACAACCTCTCGCCCTCCTTTAACTGGGACTCCACCGGCATGAGCGAAGAAGAAATGAGCGCCTTCCCGGCGGAACTCGGCAAGATGGGCTTCGTCTTCAACTTCATCACCTACGGTGGCCACCAGGTCGACGGCATGGCGGGCGAGGAGTTTGCCCGCGCCCTCAAGGAAGACGGCATGCTCGCCCTGGCCCGTCTGCAGCGTAAGCTGAGACTGGTCGATTCGCCTTACAAGACGCCACAAACCTACGTTGGCGGCCCGCGTTCAGATGCCGGCTTGATGGCGGTATCCGGCGGCACTGCGACGACCAAGGCGATGGGCAAGGGTTCCACCCAGTACCAGCACCTGATCGAAACCGAAGTTCCGCCAAAGCGTCTTGAGGATTGGCTCAAACACTGGGCCGGGCACTACAAACTCGATTCAGACCTGCGGGTCACGCTCAGACCGCATACGGCTGGTTCGGAGCTTTTAGAGCTGACCCTGGTTGACAGCAAGAACAACAAGATGGCCAACATCATCTTCGCCGTCCTGCAGGATCGTCGCGAGCGCAACATGCTCTCGATCCGCGACCAGAACACCTTCAACGAGGACTTTCGCAAGAAGCGCCTGATGACCCTGATCACGCTGTTCCTGATCCATCGTTACAAGGCCGTGTCGGTCCACTACGTCACCCCGACCGAGGACAATCAGTTCCAGGCCGAGGGGATGCGGGGACTTGGTCTTTACGAAGAAATCCGTACCGAGATTGGCGAGATCATCGTCGCCCAAGTGGCTGCGGAAAGAGTCAAGGAGCTGGTCAAGCCTGACAGCGATGAGCTGAAGAAGCTGATTGCGAAAAGCTGAGTTAACCAGGCAGCGCTAAACGCAGAACGCCGCTGGACAGATGATCGTCCAGCGGCGTTTTTTTTCAGGGAACTGGCTAAGAAATTATAACGCTCATGCGACCTGCTGATCAGCATCATAGAGTCGCACCAGGTCTTTGTCAGACAATGGGCACTTTTTCAACTGCGCAATGTTCCTTACCTTGGCCAGAAACGTATCTGCCTCCAACAGCTCAAGATGAATGCCGAGACTTCTGAGGCGGTCTTGCAGACCATGTCTCCCGGAATGTTTGCCAATCACCATGTGCCTGCTCAAACCAACTTCGGCAGGGTCGAAACCTTCATAGTTACCGGGATACTTGATGACACCATCGGCATGGAGTCCGGATTCATGGGAAAATACTTTTTCTCCGACAACCGCTTTCCATTCCGGTACCGGTCGACAACTGGCCTCACCGACTAATTTGGACAGTTCAACAAAACGGCCGGTAGCAATCGGCAAATCAATATGACAGGCGTGTTTGAGCGCCATCACCACCTCTTCGAGAGCAGCGTTTCCCGCCCGTTCACCGAGACCGTTTACTGTCGTATTGACAAATCTGGCTCCAGCTCGAATTCCGGCTATTGCGTTGGCCGTCGCCATGCCGAGATCGTTATGGGTGTGAACCTCCAGGTCCAGATCGGAACGTTCGACCAGATAGCGAACTTTGTCGTATGTTGCGAAGGGGTCAAGGATGCCGAGCGTGTCACAGAAGCGGAAGCGGTCAGCGCCCAGATCTTGTGAAATGGTCATCAGTTGGACGAGAAAGTCGAGGTCGGCACGACTCGAATCTTCTCCGCCAACGGAGACATAGAGATCATGTTTTTTGGCAAAATCGAGTGCCCTTTTGAGCTGTTCCTTGACCCAGAAACGGTCTTTGCGCAATTTGTGTTTAATATGGATATCTGAGACCGACAGGGAGATATCGACGGCTTTGACGCCACTATCGATAGAGGCCTGGATATCCGAGGCAACCGCACGATTCCATGTGATCAGGCGTGCGTCCAGGCTAAGATCGACGAGAGCCTTGACCGATGCCTGTTCATCAGCTCCCATTGCAGGGATCCCGCACTCGATCTCACCGACCCCGATTTCGTCAAGCATGCGGGCGATGCGAATCTTTTCCTCGAGGCTGAAGACAACGCCTGCGGTCTGTTCACCATCGCGCAGCGTCGTATCATCAATCACGATTCCCGACGGACCAGGCTCATACATGTTGCACCTCATTACGAGCTGCGGAGGCAGTATTTGCTGCTTCAAACAGCAGGTAGCACCCGCCCTCGTATAATATGTCGTTCTTTAGCGCATTGCCCACCTGCTCCCAGTTCGGAAAACCTCTTAGGACCATTCCCTTGCCCAGCCGGTGAGCCAGCGCTTCACAGTGACAGTTACCGATCATGACATCGTACTCATCGGCCATAAGCTCTGCGTCCTCGAGATCACCAACCATCACCTGCTCCGCCTGGAGGGTCTCCAATTGTGTGGAATCAACCGTCGAGATTGCGACCGTCACCCTGCCACCGGAATCGTGCAACGTCTGGCAAAGACCTGACAGCTGGTCAGGCTCAGCAGCGACCAGGAACCGTGTCTGACCCAGGGAAAAGTGGCTGTCAAGCATGGCATCCTGCAGACGCCTACGCCAACGAGAGACCGTGGGAGGCGGGCCAAAGAAGCCGGTTTCATCCAGCAGAACTTTAACCAGCGCATCGGTCGCTTCAAGTCCGTGCAAGTGTGCAAAGTGGTAATGCCTCATCTCCGAATTCTTCTGCTGCAGGGATGACGCACAACTCTGCATTGAATCACCGACGGTCAGAACCAAACCAGCATCACCGAGGGTTCGAAGTTCATCAACGGAAATCCCGCCACTGGAGAGCGCTGCCTGTTTATTGCCGAGGTGGCCATCGAGGGAGGTCGACAGGTCCGGAACGGCGTAGACATTGTAACCGAAGCTTTCAATGAACTCCTTGGCCTTCTCTACCTCGATTGGCTGCAGACTGACATGAGGCAACAGGACCAGCTTGTTGTCATCAACTCTCTCCGCTGGCTGGACAATTTCCTCAATGATCGCTTTACAGGTTCTCGCCCATCCACTCTCAAGGCCTCCTTCATAGTCCGGAGTATTGACATGCACCATAGGAAATTCTATCTGTCTAGCGATGCCAGCGATATCATCACCCTTGGTTTCCGGCAGCCCCGTCGTGTGCAGGCCGATCAGGCTCGGCGTGACTTTTTTCGTAATGTTCTTCACCGACTCGACGATGCTGTAGTCACCTCCGTCGAGGACTGCGATGGCGTCAGTCACAGCAGTGGTCTGGATCGCAATCGGCTCGCAAAAATGTCGCGTCAAAAACACCTTGGTGAAACTGGTGCAACCCTGCCCGCCATGCATCAGCGGCATGCACTTGTCGATACCGAGAAAAGCCAGGGTTGCACCCATCGGCTGGCTGAGCTTGAACGGGTTGACTTGCAATGGTTTACTGCTTTTGTGAATTACTTTTCCCATGGCGCCCTCCGCGCAACATTCCTGAAGACCGGATTTTGCATGGCGTTCTTCAGGTCCTCGGCCAGGTTGAGCAAGCCGTCATAGCCACCATAGCTTTTCTTCTTTTCCTGGTTGACGTCGGCAAAAGCGATCCCCTTCTTGATTGCCGTATAAAGACTTCGTCCACCAGCCAGCAAAAGGTCCGCACCTGTTTCATCAATCAGCCTGGCCTGTTCAGCCCCCGGATCCATCATCAGCACACCCTTTTCACCGAGCGTTTGCCGGGCTTTTTCGCGATCGTCTTCGGTGGCTTTTTTCACAGCTGTCGCCACCACCTCGATCCCCAGGTCCTGAAGGGCCGCCGCAATTGACCAGGTCTTGTTACCGCCTGTATTGAGGACGGCTTTCTTGCCTTTGAAGAACGCCACGTAGGGGGCCAGCTTTTCTTCAAGCTTTTGTTCTTCCCTGGCGACCAGCGTCCTGGCACGATTAACGAGAGCGGCATCATCCAGTGCTTCGGCGATCGCCAGAATGCCTTTGCTGGTATCCCGCTTGCCATAGAACGACAGTGAGATTGAAGGTATCCCGTAGCGCTCTTCCATCTTTCTGGTCAACGAGATCAGCGATTTAGCACAGACAATGACATTGAGTTTTGCCCGGTGTGCGGTGCGAATCTGCGCGACACGGCCGTCGCCGCTCAAGGTTGAGAGGACACGGATACCAAGCTCCTTCAGAAGCGGTGTGTACTGCCACATATCGCCGGTGACATTGTATTCACCGATCAGATTTATATCGAACGGAGTGGACTCTTCGGGTTCTTTCGTACCGATCAGGTGAGCCAGTACAGCTTCTCCGCCGAGCCGACTGCCGAGGTTCTTGCTGCCGACAAAACCGGGCGCATGTACCGGGATCATCGGTACGTCGTACTTCTCCGCAGCCCGCTTGCAGATCAGGTCAATGTCATCGCCGATCAGGGCCGTTACGCAGGTGACATAGACGAAGAGCGCTTCAGGTGAGTAATACTCAATGATATAATCAATGGCCTTGGCGAGTTTCTCCTCACCGCTGAAAACCACGTCGTTGAGGGACACATCGGTGGTAAAGCCGGTTTGGGTAAGATCGCGCCCTTGCCAGCTGGTGCCGGTGGTGCGGGTTTCCCAGGAGGTCCCCAGACAGGTCATCGGGCCGTGCACCAGATGCGCGGCATCGGCGTATGGAAAGAGAGCAATCTGCGCACCTTCAAAGGCACAGCCGCCAGTGGTTGCACCAGGCTTAGGTGCATTGCACGCGACTTTCTTCGTCTTATTGTGAGAACACGCGCTCTCATCAAGCAGTTGTTTGATTTTCGGTTTGGTTGCCATAATGGGCAGACTCCAATGCGTTATTGAAATCGTCCCGTCGCGTCGTTGGGAGGGTCACCGGCTTTCCGGCTACTTTGGCGGTAAAGGGGTGTGATGTCCTGGGGTTTTACTAGAGCAAAATGCTTGCCATCTATATGAATGGCCGGTATCTCGGCCATTACTTGGTTTCATATTGGAGATGACTGGTCAATGCAAAGCAGGGTGATGCATTTTTATACAATCTCAAAGGCAATCTTTCTTTCGCCGCAGATAAACGAAGATCAGTGAAACACCATCTTCCAAGACAAAGCATCGGCTTTGATTTTGACCGTCAACTCTACGGCTCATGGCTCCGCAGCAAAACAAAGGCTGTAATCGCTACACACCCCACAGTCAGGCGCCTTGCACATCGTCCCACCATTTAAATCACATACCTGCTTGTAAAGGTAACGCTTCCAACGCATGTTCTGGCTGTTCGCTTTCGCCAAGGACGGCAGATGCCTCCGGATCGCAGCTGTCAACTGTGAACGTTCAGTCAACCCCATGGCAACCCACAGGTGACCGGGGAATGCCGCACGAGCCGCCAGAATTCGGGCAAGACAGCAGGAGACGATCAGGGCGTTGAAGCCCAGGCCCGCCGGCACATGGGAATACAGCAGGGACAAAACCTCACCGTTGGAAGCGGGAGGGCTCTCTGTCACAGGGAACGCATGGCGGTCAAACGCCTGCCGGTTGATCTCCGGGAAGCAAAGCATCAGTAATGAGGTCACATCACTGTCATCCAGCCCCAATGCAGCAGCCGTTTCATAGGGCTCTGTGATCGCAACACTGAGCAGACAGGCAAACAGGTGGCGATCCTCGTCAGAGATATGAACCGGCTTTCGGGAACTCATCAAAGCCGCGTAAACGGGATGATCGGCCGAAATGCGTGGACCGTGTTCCCTGGCACCAGGCATTGAAATTTCAATCAGGCTTTGAGCGCCGATGACGCTTTGCACCGCGGCATGCAGAGCCTTGGTGGCCAGGTCTGCGCAGTATCGCCGCTCGGCCGGCAAGCCATCAAGAGCAACCTCCAGTCTTTCGGCATCGATGTTCATGACATCACTGAGTCGGTAGCCAACGGTCATATCCGCAGCAACGGCGCAGGCCGCCATGGAAAAGCCGCAGCCGAACACCTGGTAGCGCGCATCAGTCACCCGGTCAAGCTCGACCTTGAGCGCAAATCTCACCGCCAGACGACTGCCAGCCTGGGACGATTCGAGCCCAACTTCGCCAGTACCATCGGCCCCGGGCAAGACTCCTGCGCGCCTTGTGTCAGTTGCCCATTGGCGAATTATGTCAGTGTATTGGTTCACATCACTCATTTTTTGTAGACTCGCTACTTAATCTTTCTTTTCAGATCAGAAACATCTTCCCCCCGGCCAGGATCAGCATGAATGACATCGCTTTCAGAATCGTCGCCACCGGCAGGTGACGGCTGCCGCAGAGCGCACCGATTGTACCGCCGAGCAGCGCAACCCCTGCAAGCAGCGGCGCGAACTCGGGGACATGCTGCAGGCTACTCATGTGGCCGAGCAGTCCGGAGATTGAATTGACGAGGATAAACAGTGCGGCGATTCCAGAGACCTCACGGACCCGGGCCCAACGCAGCAAAATCATCAAAGGGCTGAGAAAGATCCCGCCGCCGACCCCGATCAGACCGGAAGCGAATCCGAGTACGCCACCCACGACCATGGCCAGATAGATATTGGGTGCGCTGGCATCGTAGTCATCGTGCTTGCGACGGGCAAACAGACGCCACGCGGCAAACATCAGCACCATGCCGAGAGCCGGGCGGTAGAGTTCCGGCGGCAGGCTGAAGGTGCCGCCGAGAAAGCTGGCCGGGATCGAAGTGATCACGAAGGGCCAGAAAATCCGCCAGGAGAACTGCCTGGCGCTGCAGTAGAGGTAGGGTCCGACTCCGGCGACGACAATATTGAGCAACAGAGCGGTCGGTTTGAGCGCCTCCGGATGCAAACTGAAGAGCGCCATCACCGCCAGGTAGCCGGAGGCTCCGCCATGGCCGACACTGGCGTACATCATGGCGACGATGAAGATGCATACGGCCAGGAACGGGATCATTTCTGCGGACATAAGTTTTCTCCTTGAATCAACGGAGCTATCAGCTGACAACTTGCAAGCGGATCTTCAGGCACTGAGAGCCTGAAGATCGAGATCCTGGCCCACCACCCCGGCCGCGTCTGCACGGCACTGTTTGCAATGCCGCGCCTGCGACAGGATCAACTCGGCCTGGTTGCGAACCATCTCCATGGTCTCCTCGGACGGCGGTTCGACATCTTTGAACAACCCGATTGGGATCACCGGTATGATATTCATCATCTCGGCACCCAGTTCGCGCACCTTCACCGCCAGATCCAGCGTTTCGTGGTCGTTGATGCCGGGGATATAAACATGGTTGACCTTGACCATCATGCCGGCCGCTGCCGCAAAGCGCACGCCATCGAGTTGACGCTTGATCAGCACAGAAGCGCCTTCTTCACCATATAGACGTTGGCCATGAAAATTGACCCACTCATAAACTCGTGCTCCGGTTCCAGGAGCCAAGGCATTGATTGTGACGGTGATACTGTGTACACCCAGTCTCTCGAGCTTGTCGAGATGTTCCGTTAACAGCAGGCCGTTGGTCGACAGACACAGGGTCATCTCCGGGAAGGCCTGCTTGATAAGCTTGAAGGTTGCAAAGGTCTTCGGATTGGCCAACGGGTCGCCGGGGCCGGCGATACCAACCACCTTGAGCTGGGCGCCACCTTTCATTTCCATGTGGCGCTTGACAATTCGCACCCGCTCGACCGCCTGTTCGGGATCCAGCACTTTGCTGGTCACGCCAGGGCGGCTCTCGTTGGCACAATCAAATTTGCGTTCACAGAAACCGCACTTGATGTTGCAGCCAGGAGCCACTGGCAAGTGAATCCGGCCGGCCTTGCTGTGGTCTCCGCCAAAGCAGGGGTGATCTGTCTGGCGCTTGATTTTCATCATCGGGCATCCGGTAGCCATGATGTTTCTCCTTGATTTCAAATAAACGTCTCTACGTGAAATTGTCTTGAATATAAAAAGCCCCGCGAGAATATTCCTCGCGAGGCGTCTTTGCCGTCTTAATATGCGATACGACCTTGTATCACCTGTTTTTTTAAAAAGTTGGCCGGGGAGGCCCTTTCGGCGCCTCCCCCGCCCATGCCTTAGGCTATTGCATCTCTGGAAACTACAGTAACTGCCCGAATCGGGCGATGCGAAACGCAAGGTACGACCAATCAAAAACGTCCCTCACTTCGCACTTCGCGACTCAATTATTTGTGCTCACACTTCTCCGTATTGCCTGCACATTGTCCATCACATACCGCATCATGGGCTACTTTCAGCGCCGGCTCGATCGGGCCGTCCATGCTGATGACCTTGAAACCGAGTTTTTCCAGCTCCCGCCTTGGCAGGTCACCGATCATCGCGGTCACGACCGCCTTGCAATCCTTGAGAGCTTCGGCAATACCATCGAACTGCGCGTGCCGGAAGGGGTGTTCAA
>JAFDBW010000322.1 GCA_019313105.1 Deltaproteobacteria bacterium
CGCAGTCAGTAGAGCATGATCGGCCGTGGTGACTAGGACCGGTGTGTCCTCGGGCAGCGACTGCATAACAGTGAAGGCGCTCAAGCTTGGCGTCGACTGCGGAGCAAGCCATTTGACTTGCCCGGAGTTGACCATACCGGAGAGCTCCTCACTCTGCTCGACAGATGTAGCCGATGGGCCCACCAGAAAACAGGCCCCAGTCTCAACAGCGTCTGCCAGGGCATCGAGAACCCGTAAAACCATCTCGCGGCCGGCAACGGGGGCCAGGGCTTTGCAGCTTGCGGCCGTGTACTGTGCCACAGGATCTGTCAGTGCACGGTCTGCGGCCAGGATGATCACTGCAAAGGGCTGCTTCGACTTCATTCTGCGTTCAAACCCTTCTGGTAAATGCGATATCGCTTATAAACACGACTACCTAACAATTCGATAATCTTTCGCATCCCCTTGTTTTGTTCAAGAATCCACGACATATCGACTTCGGCAATGCCTTTCCGGCAGGCATGCTCATGAATCGGGGCAATCGACATTAGGGCCAAGGCTGCTCCCAGCATTGTCCCCTGGTAACGGCGTCTGACGCCCATCAGCGGCACTCTCGATGACCTGGCACCGGATATTTTCAGGCGCCAGAGCAATTTCAGCCAGCCAAACGGCAGCAGACGGCCGTTCAAATCCCTGATCATCTCATTGATGTTGGGAAACATGACCATCATGGCGACAGGTTCACCGTCCACTTCAGCGATACTGACAGACTCGGGGTCTACCATGAATTTAAGGTTTTTCCCCAGTTCTGTAAACTCTGCAGGCGTAAAGGGAATGAACCCCCAGTTTTCAGCCCAGGCGTCCTCGAAGATATTTCGGATGATGTCCAAGTCCTCGTCAAAACAATCGCGCCGAAGCATGCGTACCTTGACGCGACGTGAAAATCTTTTTGTGAGGAGCTCCAGGTGCGGCTGGTGGGCAAGTTTCGGGTCAGCCCGGTAAGCCAGCAGGTCCTGCTCCCTGACATAGCCCTGCTCTTCCACGCGCTTGCCATAATAAGGTAAAGCGTGTCCCAGCATGATAGGCGGCGGGCAGTCAAAACCTTCGACCAGCAGACCACACTCGTCGTTGATTGACAGGCTGAACGGTCCGCGGACCCGTTGCATACCTTTTTTTTGCAGCCACTCTTCAGCGGTTTCGAGCAGGGCGTGGAACGTCTCCGCGTTGTCCTCGGCCTCCAGAAAACCGAAAAAGCCGGTTGCATCATTGTGCTGCTCCAGGTGAAGCTGATCAACCTGGGCGCTGATGCGTCCGACCATCCGGTCGCCGCGCCAGGCAATCCAGGCTTGAAATTCGGCGTGCTTAAAGTAGGGATTTTTTTCGGAAAGATGCCACTTTCTCTCCATAAGCAGAGGCGGCACCCAGCATGGGTCTGCCGCATAAAGAGACCATGGCACTTTAATGAACTGGCCGATCATCAGGTGTCCTGCAACAGGGACGATCCGCAACGACTCGCGACTCTGGTTATCGTTATCTTTCTGTCTATGCATTAGAATGACTCAAATAGTATGTCTAATCATGGTGGTTTTTGCTGCATCCTTGAATTGAATAATACTCTATAGTCCGATAGCATGTAAGAGGTGTATGTTAATAACAAGGTCTAACTCGCCGTCCCGGGTTTGACATGAAGGAGAAATGAACGCAGGAGGGCTTTTCGATGAATCAAACGATGGAAAAATTCGGTTACCCGGATACCCTCATCAGGGAGTATGAAAACTGGGTTGTGTTGTTGCGCCCGCAGCAGGCAACGCTTGGCGCAGTCGTGCTCATCTGCAAGGAGAGCGCTGATGCATTGTCCAGCATCAGTGTCGAGGCGTTTTCTGAGTTGAAACAGATAACGACCGTAGTAGAGTCCAGCCTCAAAGATCTTTTTAAATACGACAAGATCAATTATCTCATGCTGATGATGGTTGATCCTGATGTTCACTTCCACATTCTGCCGAGATATTCTGCTACACGAGTTTTTGACCAGGCCGAGTTCACAGATCCGGGCTGGCCAGGCCCACCTGACTTAAGTAAAACCAATCAAGTCGACGATAATGTCACAGGGCAGTTGCGGGAAACACTTAGAAATCGGTTCTGCAAATATTGAAGTGGATCAAGCCGAAGGCCTCTGCGATGACACAACAGCTTAGACCGTTGCAAAAAAGTCACATTTATGTAGTTAAAAAAGCAACATTACGTATTTGTAAATTGACAAATTACGCCACAAATATATAGTATGTGCGGTATCTACTAAGTTGGCATTAATATTGCGTAAAAACAGCAAGATTATATTTATAAGCATATAGGGAAAAATGAATCCACTCATTCCAACATTAACTGAAAGCAAGGTTCCGCTTCGAACCGCAAATTTTACCAACCTTGCAGAAGCGTTGGATTACGCCGCGAGTGGAAAGACCGGTTTTAACTTCTACAGCGGTCGCGGAGAACTTCGCACCGTCCTCACCTACGCTGAACTACGGATTGAGTCCCAGGCCTTGGCGCAACGATTGCTCGGTCTGCAGCTTGTGAGGGGCTCGCGGGTTGCGATTGTTGCAGAAACCCATCCCGATTTTCTACGCTTCTTTTTTGCATGCCAATACGCCGGCTATGTTCCGGTCCCTCTGCCTGCTTCGATTCACCTCGGCGGTCACGAAGCTTATGTTGAGCAGTTACGCACTCTACTGACTAAAAGTCAGGCCGCCATTGCGGTGGCCCCTCCCGAGTTCCTGCCTTTTTTGCTCGAGGCGTCTAAAAATTTAGAGCTGTCGCTGGTAGGTAGTCTCGAAACTTTTGACGAACTAGTCGAACAACAGTTCGAACTGGAACCCCTGCAGCCAGAGGAAACCGCTTATCTTCAATATACGTCAGGCAGCACGCGCTTCCCGAGGGGGGTTATGGTCAGTGAAGCGGCGGTCATGCACAACCTTGCCGGCATTACCAAAGACGGCTTGAAGGTTCGCGATGGCGACAGGTGCGTATCCTGGCTACCCTACTACCATGACATGGGGTTGATAGGTTTTGTCCTGGCTCCCATGGCTTCGCAGCTTTCCGTCGATTTTCTCACTACCCGTGATTTTGCCATGCGCCCGCGCTTGTGGCTAAATATGATGACCCGCAATCGAGGCACAATTTCCTTTGCCCCGCCCTTTGGCTACGAATTATGCACGCGACGCCTGCGTCACGATGGCAAGGATGAATACGATCTAAGCGCTTGGCGAATTGCAGGGGTTGGTGCCGAAACGATTCAACCCGAAGTTCTGGAGGCCTTCGCAGAGAAGATGGCCCCGTACGGTTTCAATAGCAAAAGTTTTGTTGCCAGTTACGGTATGGCCGAGTGTTCACTTGCGGTCAGCTTCGCCCGTATAGACCTCGGCATCATCGTCGATGAAGTTGACGCGGAGCAATTGTCAGAGCAGCAGCTCGCAATACCCACTGCCGATCTTCCTGAGACTGGGCAACGCGCGAAAAAACTGGTCAACTGCGGACCACCGCTCCCCGGACATGAGATCCAAATCAGGAACGAGCACGGTGATGTCCTGCCTGACCGACAGTGTGGGACAATTCACGTCCGTGGACCAAGCGTAATGACTGGCTACCTGGGTGACCCTGCAGCGACCGCAGAAGCCCTCTCTGAGGAAGGCTGGCTGAATACGGGTGACATCGGTTACCTGGTTGAGGGAACCCTGGTGATCACTGGCCGAGAAAAAGACATGATCATTATCAATGGTCGCAACATCTGGCCGCAGGACCTCGAATTTTTTGCTGAGCAGCAACCGGAAATCAGGCCTGGTGATGCATCGGCTATCTCCATCCCGGCAGAAGACGGTTCCGAAACAGCAGTCATGGTCGTCCAGTCCCGCGAAACGGATAAAGACAAACGGCGTGAGCTATCGGATCGCATCGCCTCTGTCGTTCGGCAAGACCTGGGTATCGACTGCACCATTGAGCTGGTCTCCGCACATACCCTGCCGCGCACTTCCTCGGGCAAGCTGTCCCGTGCCGGCACGCGCCGTGATTACCTAAAGCGGCAGTCAGAAAAAAGCCTGCTAAGGATTGATCCCACTCACGAAGACCGGTCAGGTCGTGAAGACGCTTCCGATTTACGTTTCGCAGACAGTGCCCGCTAAGTAAAATCTTGTACCTCTCCGCAGAACGATCTCTACCGTGCGTAGTATAGCAATCACAGGAGCAACGGGCTTTATCGGCACCGTTTTACTCAGCCATTTAGTGGATCAAGGCTTCCATGTCAAAGCACTGTACCGCCCTGCTTCAACTCCCACCCCCGACCAGACTGATGCAGTTCAATGGCAGCCCGGTGACCTGGATGATATCAAGAGCCTGCGTAAGCTTGTTGCAGGTGTCGATGCGATTGTTCATTGTGCCGGCGCCGTGCGCGGGACTTCACTGGAACAGTTCGAAAACACCAACACCGCAGGCGTTGCACACCTACTTGAGGCCGCTGTGGAAGAGAAAATCCCCCGTTTTCTGCTGATGTCTTCCCTGGCTGCCCGAGAACCGTCTCTATCCGCCTACGCATCAAGCAAAAAGTCTGGTGAAGCTGTCCTGGTGAAATACCAGGACAGAATTTCATGTGACATATTGCGGCCGCCCGCAGTCTATGGGCCAGGTGACCGTGAGATGTTGCCTCTGTTACAATTGATCAGACGTGGTATCGTGCCTATTGTCGGCGATAAAAACGGTCGATTCTCTCTGATTTACGTTGACGACCTGGTTGCTGCAGTGTGTTGCCTGTTGAAATCGGACCCTGCACCAAAAAGCCGGTGTTTTGAGTTGCATGACGGTCAGCCTGATGGCTATACTTGGCAGAAAATTAAGACGGTCGCTGCCCATTTGAATGGCAAAGAGCCCCGTTGTCTTTCAATCCCCCGCTCTTTGCTGCAGATGATCGCCCTGACCAATGCCGGGCTGGCGCGACTGCTTGACTACCGCCCCATGTTGACGCCGGGAAAGGTGAGAGAAATCTTTCATCTGGACTGGGTCTGTGATAATACTGCCATCTTCGAGGCGACCGATTGGCAGCCCCGAATTTTGTTCTCTGAAGGTATGAAACGCCTGTTTCCTTAAGGTCACCTACTAGATTGGAGTTTCACCGGTTATGACACCCCCCCGTTATGATGACATTTATAAACAGGTGGTCGCGCTTCTTCAGGAATACGCCCCACAGCCAGGGCCGATCCGGGAAGAGACGGAACTGGTTAACGACCTGGGTTTCGATTCGCTCAAAGTCATGGAGATGCTCAATGACGTTGAAGACGCTTTTGACATAACCTACCCACTCAACAGCCTCTCCGACTTGAAGACAGTTAAAGATTTTACAACGCAAATTCTGAACATTATAGAGACTAGTTAATGGGAATTCTTGATAAACTAAGCGCTGTTGCAGACGCCCGAAAAACGCTTTTTCCTCCCGGTGTAGACCCTCTCAATGTAGTCATCGATGAAATTTACTCCGCAACCGAAGCATCCATCGGTGGACATCGCGTTCTCCTTGCCGGCACCAACAATTACCTCGGCCTGACCTTTGACCAGCATTGCATTGGAGCTGCGCAGTCAAGCTTGGAGAAGGAAGGGACCGGCACGACCGGGTCGCGTATGGCCAATGGCACCTTTGCCGGGCACCGTGACCTGGAAAAGGACCTGGCCAACTTTTACGGCTGCAGCAACGCGATCGTCTTCTCGACCGGCTTTGTTGCCAACCTTGGCGTGATTTCCACCCTTGCCGGTCCCGGCGATGTCATTGTCCTGGACGCAGACTCACACGCGAGCATCTACGATGCGTGCAGGATGAGTGGCGCGGAGATGATTCGTTTCCGTCACAACAACATTGAAGACCTAGAGAAAAAGCTCAAGCGTCTCGGCCCAAAAACTGAAAAAACCCTGATTATCGTGGAAGGCATCTACAGTATGCTTGGCGACTGTGCACCTCTGGCAGAAGTTGCCGCCCTGAAGAAGAAATATGGGGCCTGGTTGCTGGTTGATGAAGCGCACTCCCTGGGCGTCATGGGCGTCCACGGGCGCGGCATGGCTGAAGCATCAGGAGTGGAGGAAGATGTCGATTTCATCGTCGGCACTTTCAGCAAGAGCCTGGGCGCCATAGGCGGCTATTGCGTCAGCAACCACCCTGAGCTGGATCTGGTACGTTATATCTGTAGATCTTACGTGTTTACAGCATCACCATCCCCATCGACGATCGCTTCTGTTCGCGAAGCCCTGAAGGCCATACAATCGAAACCGGAACTGCGCACTCGTCTATGGGACAACGCGGCCCTTTTATTCCATGGTCTTAAAGAACTGGGCTTTGAACTCGGTCCAGACCTCAGCCCGATCATTGCGATCAGGGCTCCGTCAAGAGAAAAGACTCTGTTCGCCTGGAAGGCGCTGCTCGACAAGGGCATTTACGTCAACCTGGTCTTTCCACCTGCAGCACCGGCGGGGATGAGTCTGCTACGCTGCAGTATCAGCGCTGCCCACACATCCGAGCAGATCAGTTTTCTTCTCCAGGCTTTTGCCGAAATCAAGCTACTGATCGACGAACAGGAATAAGTTGTTAATGGCAGCACCACCCTCAACGATAATCATGCCGGTTGAAAACCAGGTCCGCGAGATGGACGCCAAGATTCTTCTCTCGTGTGTGGCCGCCGAACGTGGCTACCCCGTCCTGATCGGGTCACGTGCGTATATTCATTTTAAAACAGCTTCGGTGCCGCGCGGAGTCTACATGGCAAAGAGCATGAAGACCCGCAGTGACCGCATGTTTAAAATTCTCAACCAGCTCGGGCACGACATCCTGGCATGGGACGAAGAAGGTCTTCTGCGGGAGCCTGACGCTATCTACCATCGTTGGAGGTTGTCTGCTGTAGCCATGCAGCGTATCGCCCGTCTGACGACCTGGGGTGAGGACAATGCAAGGGCCTTCCGTTCATTCAGTGGCCGCGGCAATGCCCCGATTGAAAACACCGGGAACCCGCGGATCGACCTGCTGCGTCCCGAGCTGCGTGAATTCTACCGCCCCGAGGCAGAAATCATCCTTGAACGTTATGGGAAATTTATCCTCATCAACACCAACTTCAGCAAGGTCAACCACTATTACGAACAACTCGGAGAGTTAAAGCAGGCGGCAGAAGGAAAAAAGCCCGGCAAGATAGACCCATACGATGCCGGCAAGGGCCGCCACAAACTCGCCATTTTCGAACATTTCCAGAAGATGCTGCCAGTGTTTTGTGCGGCATTTCCCGACTACACCGTGGTCCTGAGACCTCATCCTTCCGAAAGTCACCAGACCTGGGAGGATATTGCCAAAAGCCACCCCAACCTGTTGGTTACCAACGAGGGAAACGTCCACCCCTGGCTGATGGCTGCAAAGGTCGTGGTCGCCAATGGCTGCACGACCCTCGTTGAATCTGCCATCCTCGGTACGGCCGGAGTCAACTTCGAGCCAGTCACCGTCGACGACTATGATTTTCCGATTACCCGTGATGTCAGCCGACGGGTTTTCTCCGTTGAAGAACTTCTGGAGACAGTGCGTGCAATTGTTGACGACAAGATCGGCCCCCTCGACTGGGATGCGCGAAAAGCTGCCTTGGAGCCGCATATATCCGCCCTCGAAGGACGGCTTGCCGCGGACCGGATTGTGGACATTCTCGATGAGGCCGGCTACCGCGAAGGCCCGCCGCCAGCGCCAAGCGCGTCAGACCGTTTCAGCGGATGGTACCAGACACACTTGAGAACCATTGAAAAACGCATCAACATGAGAAGGCCCGGACATCGCAACAACATAACCCTGCACGACCACCGCTACCCCGGGATATCGGCGGAAGAGATGCTGGCAATAATAGGCCGTTTCAGCCAGCTGCTGGATCGGTTTCACGACCTCAAAGTGAAAAAACATTCTCAGCACCTGTACTGGATTTACAAATAGCCGTCATTAGATAATCTGCGCAAACGGCTGAAGGCACAGAACGGCTTGACCCGCCCTCGGCCCGACAATACTTTTTTGGGAGAAACCATGTACAACGTAAAAATTTATGGCGCCGGTTCCATCGGCAATCACCTCGCCAACGCCTCGCGTCGAATGGGCTGGGATGTGACAATCTGTGACCTGGACCCCGCAGCGCTGCAGCGGACCAGGGAAGAGATCTACCCGGCACGCTACGGCCAGTGGGATGAATCGATCCAGCTCTGTGCTGCCAGTGAAGCCCCTCGAGAGGGGTTTGACCTGATCTTCATCGGCACCCCGCCTGACTCACACATGAATCTCGCCATCCAGGCGATTGCCGAAAAGCCGAAGGCCGTGCTGGTTGAAAAACCGCTTTGCACGCCTGAGATGGAGAAGGCTGACGAACTTTACAGTCTGGCCCGGCAGACCGGCGTCGAGGTTTTCGTCGGTTACAACCACGTCGTCAGTTCTGTCGCCGACAAGGCGGTAGAGCTTATTCCACGCTTGGGGGCCATTGAAACTCTTGACGTTGAGTTCCGCGAACATTGGGGCGGAATTTTTACTGCTCATCCCTGGCTCGACGGTCCGCAGGACAGCTACCTGGGTTTCTGGCAGAAAGGCGGTGGTGCCAGCGGCGAGCATTCCCACGCCATCAACCTCTGGCAGCATCTGGCGCACAGCCTTGGCGCCGGGCGTGTCACCGAAGTTGATGCAAGCCTGGAATATGTCAAAACGGACTTTGTCGACTACGACAAGCTCTGTCTGCTCAACCTGCGGACGGAGAACGGGCTCGTTGGGCGCGTGGTCCAGGACGTGGTCACCCAGCCAGCCCGTAAGTGGGGTCGCATTCAGGGCAAAGATGGTTACGTGGATATCACCATCGGTAGCGAAGACCACATCCATTGGCAGTATGGCGGCAACCCGAAACAAGAGATGGTATTCAAGAAAACCCGCCCGGACGATTTCATCGCCGAGCTCAAGCACGTTGAGGCTATCCTCAAGGGCGGACAGGACACAAGCTCCATTTCGCTGGAGTGCGGCCTTGACACCATGCTGATCGTCGCCGCCGCGCACCTTGCGAACGGCAAGGGACAAAGGGTCAAGATCGACTATGCCAAAGGCTACTCTCTCGAAGCACTGACGGTCGCAGCGAAACAATAACGGAGGATGATGTGAACAAGAAATTTGACTTTAAAGACCTCCTGATCCTGGATATGGCCAACAATCACCAGGGTGATGTGGAGCACGGGCTCAATATTGTTCGTTCCTTCGCTAAGGTCGTCAAGGATCGAAATGCACGTGCCGCACTTAAATTCCAGTTCCGGCAACTTGATACCTTTATCCACCAGGAGCATCAGAAGAACAGCGACCACAAGCAGGTTCAGCGCTTTTTATCGACGCGCCTGCCCTGGGATAAATTCCAGGCTCTGCTCGATGAGGTTCGTGCCCAGGGTATGGTCACCATGTGCACGCCCTTCGACGAGGCCTCGGTCGACATAATCTGCGATATGGGCTTCGATGTGATCAAGGTAGCGAGCTGCTCCGGTAAAGACTGGCCACTCCTAGAAAAGGTCGCTGACGCAGACAAACCGGTGATTTTTTCGACCGGCGGCCTGACCCTTCGTGACATTGACAACCTGGTGAGTTTCTTCCAGCATCGGGGGGTTCACTTCGCCATCATGCACTGTGTCGCGATCTACCCGACTCCTGATGCGAATATGAACCTGCAGCAGATTGCCCTGTTGCGAAACCGTTATCCGGGCATTCATGTCGGCTGGTCCACCCACGAATCTCCATCGGACATGACTCCCGTGCAGCTGGCAGTTGCGCTTGGTGCGGAACTGTTCGAACGCCATGTCGGGATAGCCAGGAAAGATTCGCCGCTCAATGCCTATTCATCAACGCCGGAACAGATTGCCGAGTGGATCGAGTCCAAACAGAGGGCCCAGATCCTGTGTGGGCCAAAACAACGTCAGCCTGCTTCGGAAGCCGAGCAAAATGCAATCGACGGCCTGAAGCGAGGGGTCTATGCGAAGAGCAAGATACGTAAAGGGGCCATAATCGAAAGTGATCAGGTTTTCTTCGCCATTCCCTACATAGAAGGACAACTTGATAGCGGTAACTTCAAGCCGGGCATTGTCAGCAAGAGCGATGTCGTCGCAAACAAACCAATTTTTGAGGAGATGGTCGACCTTCCGGGATCGGAAGACGAGTTGGTCATCAAACATGCGGTCCACGAAGTCAAAGCCATGCTCAACGAAGCGAGGATCCACCTTGGACCGGAATTCAAGGTCGAGTACTCGCATCATTACGGCGTCCCGAAGTTCCTCGAAACCGGGGCCGTCCTGATCGAGTGCGTCACCCGTGACTACTGTAAAAAGCTTGTTGTGCAACTCCCCGGCCAGAAGCATCCCTCCCACTATCACGCGCTAAAAGAAGAGACATTCCAGGTGCTCTACGGGCAACTGGAATGCACGGTAGACGGTCATCATCGGACCCTTGTGCCGGGTGAAAGCGTGGTTGTGATGCCGGGCGTCTGGCACTCATTCGGCACCGAAAACGGCGTGATCTTCGAGGAAATCTCAAGCCGTGATCATGATAATGACTCCTTCTACGAGGACAAGAGCATCAACAAGCTGTCCCGGGCAGAGCGAAAAACCGTTGTCGACCATTGGGGACGTTTTCAGATCAAGGCCATGACCGGTCAGGCCAAAGCCTGAGCAGGGGCATTCTGGCATGATCAAATGCGTCGTTTTTGATTTTGATGGCACTCTGGTCGACTCCAACGAGATCAAAAGAGAAACTTTTTTTGAGATCGCTCGACCCTGGGATTCGTCCGGGGAGGTTGTCGCAACTGTTTTCAAGAAGTGGCCCGCCGCCGATCGCTACGAGAAGACACGCAGGATTGCCGAAGCATTGATTGACAGAAAACTCCTGCCAGCCGACTCTTTGCTCGAGGATTGGGCTTCTCGTCTGGCCTATGACTACACGGCAAGATGCGAAGCTGCCATCACTCGATGCAGAGAGATGCCCGGTGCGACGACGGCCTTGGAAAGGCTGTCTGATGCGGGCCGGCTCTTGTTCATCAACTCAGCCACGCCGGCGATTCCTCTGCGACATCTGATGGCGTTGCGCAAATGGGGGCATTTTTTCCAGGATATCTACGGCGCAGAAGCGACCAAAGCCGAGAATCTCAAAAGTATTGCCCGGTCAACAGGAGTCAAACGCACTGAAATGGTTCATGTCGGTGACCAGCTTGATGACCAGAGTGGCGCAGAACAATTCGGCTGCCACTTTGTCGCCATGACGGCAGGCATTGCCGAATCATCTGTCAGAAAAAGCCCCCTACTCGTAGAGGATTTACAGGATTTGCCGGCTCTGCTGGACGAAATCTCCCGGGAGGCATCATGATCGACGGTCAACGAATTCTTGTGGTCTGCCCGGCGCGCGGTGGCAGCAAGGGTATTCCGCTAAAAAACTTGCAGCCTTTCCTCGGTGTCCCGCTGGTCGCACGTGTCGGCCACCTGGTCGCAGAAATCCCAGCCATCGATCGGGCGATCGCCTCAACGGATTCGGAAGAAATCGCCACAGTGGCAAAGGAGTCAGGACTCGATGTACCATTTTACCGCCCGGAGGACCTGTCCGGCGACCGGATCTCCGACCTGGAGGTCCTGTCTCATGCTCTCGTAGAAATGGAACGTCTC
>JAFDBW010000323.1 GCA_019313105.1 Deltaproteobacteria bacterium
CAGCTCCTTGGAATAGAATCCGCGCTCTATGGCTATTTTTTCAAACAGTGGGTGGACTTCGACCAGCACGTCGTTGTCAAGTACCTGACGCACATAGGAAACGGCAAACAACGGCTCTATGCCGCTTGAGGTGTTGCTGATGATTGAAATGGTACCAGTCGGTGCGATCGTCGTGCAGGGGGCGTTGCGGACCGGGTCGCCGCCATCAAAGATGCTGCCCTCAAAGTTTGGGAAGGGACCGCGTTCCCTGGCCAGGACCTGCGACGTCCTGCGTGCCTTGTCGGTGATGAATTTCATGACCCGGTCAGCGAGTTCGATCGCAGCTTCGCTGTCGTAAGGGATGCCGAGCAAAATCAGCATGTCCGCCCATCCCATGACGCCCAGGCCGATCTTGCGGTTGGCACGGGTCATTATGTCGATTTCCTCGATCGGGTACTTGTTGACCTCGATGACGTTGTCGAGAAAGCGGCTGCCGAGCTCAACAACTTCGGCCAGGCGATCCCAGTTTACCTGTCCGTCTTCGGTTACCATCTTGGCCAGGTTGATCGAGCCCAGGTTGCATGATTCGTAGGGCAGCAGCGGTTGTTCGCCGCAGGGATTGGTCGCCTCGATTTCACCAACCAGCGGGGTCGGATTGTCTCGATTGAGGCGATCAAGGAAGATGATGCCAGGCTCGCCATTGGTCCATGCCAGGTCGACAATCCGGTCGAAGACCTTGCGTGCTGAGCGCTGGCCAACGACTTGGCCGGTGCGCGGGTTGACAATGTCGTAGTCGGCGTCTTTTTCAACAGCCTCCATGAAAGCTTCGGTCATACCGACGGAGATGTTGAAGTTGGTCAGAACGGTTTGGTCCCGTTTGCACATGATGAAGTCCATGATGTCGGGATGATCGACCCGCAGAATACCCATGTTGGCGCCACGCCGTGTGCCCCCCTGTTTGATCGTCTCGGTTGCCGCGTCGAAAACGCTCATGAAGGAGAGGGGGCCGGAGGAGACACCCTTGGTCGACAGGACCACGTCATTGGCCGGTCGGATGCGGCTGAAAGAGAACCCTGTCCCGCCACCGCTTTTGTGAATCAGGGCCGTGTTTTTGATCGATTCAAAGATCTCTTCCATGGAATCATCGACCGGAAGTACAAAGCAGGCGGAGAGCTGGCCGAGTTCGCGACCGGCATTCATAAGGGTGGGGGAATTTGGCATGAACTCGAGACTGGTCATCATCTGCAGGAAATCGTTTGCCAGCTCCGCCGGGACCCGTCCTGTCTTGAAATTCTTTTCGGCCGAGGCAATGGTCTCGGCAACCCTCTTGAACATGTCCAGGGGAGTTTCCAGGACCTCGCCTTCCTCATTGCGCCGCAGGTAGCGGCGCTCAAGGACGGTTACGGCATTAGTAGACAGCAATGGCGTGAGGTTTTGTGCGTTGTCCGACATGGGGGAACCTTCCTGTCATGGAATATGGATTTTATTTGATTATTAACAGAAGTGCACTATATTGTGTTGGTCAATAATTAAACTACAAGATGTCGTGTGTCAACCCTGTATAAATCGGGCTTCGGAATATTGCTTTTTCCCTCCTGGCGGCGTAATAATTTCAACTGGTTGGCAAATGCATGTGGCTTGTTAAAATTTGTCGCGACAAGTATCATTAAGCAAACAGGATCACCGGGCGGGATTCTCTGCATATGCAGGGGTGCTTTGAACGAGCCAAAGATGACTGCCGCCGAGATCATCATGTCCACGGCCAGAAGCGAAGGCAAGAACCAGGTCTGTTCCAACGGCTGATCGAATATGGACCCTGAGCACATTCTGATATGTCAATTTACCTTGATAACGCTGCCACATCATTTCCGAAACCTTCAACGGTTATAGAAGCCGTAGAAGCAACTTTGCGGCTGAATGCTGCCAACCCGGGACGTGGCGGTCACCAGCTCTCGCTGCAGGCCGGGCGCATGGTCATGGAATGTCGCGAGACTGTGGCACGGTTTTTCGGTATCGACGATGCCAGCCGGATTGCGTTTACCGCCAATGCCACCGAGGCGATCAACCTCGGCTTGTTCGGTGCGCTCAGCCCCGGTGACCGGGTCGTCACAACATCGATGGAGCATAATGCGGTCGTACGGCCCTTGCAGGCGCTCAGTAGCAAAGGGGTCAATGTCGTCCGGGTTATGGCGAATGCCGATGGATCGGTTGCCCCTGCGGCGATCCGGGAAGCCTGCCTGCCGGGCACGCGTATGCTGGTGATGAATCATTGTTCGAACGTCACCGGGACCCTTCAGCCGATCGAGGAGATCGGCCCATGGTGTCGTGAACAGGGCATCCTGTTTATGGTCGATGCCGCCCAGAGTGCCGGGATTTTTAACATTGACGCCACGGAGATGGCGATTGATCTGCTGGCCGTTCCCGGACACAAGTCCCTGCTTGGGCCCACCGGCACTGGCTTCCTGTTTGTCCACTCCGATCTTGTCTTGCGTCCACTGCTGTATGGCGGTACCGGCAATTTCTCACAGTCAACAGCGCAACCGGAAGAGATGCCGGAACGCCTGGAGAGCGGCACCCTGAATACGATCGGACTGGCGGGGCTGAAGGCCGGGCTGGAATTTCTCGAGTCGGTAGGCCTCGCCCATGTCCGCGCCCATGAACAGGAATTGATTGGCATGCTGATCGGTGGACTGCAGGAAATTGAAGCTGTGACACTCTATGGTCCGCTTGGTACGGAGAGGCACGGTGGAGCCCTCTCCTTCAATATTAAAAATCTCGATCCGTCAATGCTGGGCTTCCGCTTGGACCGTGAATATGGTATCTGTTGTCGAACCGGTTTGCACTGTGCACCGGAGGCCCACGGCAGCATCGGGACGCTTCCGGAAGGAACCGTACGGCTCAGCCCCGGGCTTTTCAACTCTGTTGAAGATATTGAGAAAACACTCAAGGCTGTGCGCGCAATCGTTTCCGCTGAAACCGGCCATCGATGAATGTCCGCAACTGATGGACGGTGATCACCAACCCTCTGTCGGAGAAAGTCGACGATTAATGAGTAAAACCTTTGTTCTCGACACCAACGTTCTGCTGCACGATCCCCAGGCCATTTACCGTTTTGACGACAACAACCTGGTTGTCCCGATGACGGTAATCGAGGAAATCGACCGGTTCAAGAAAGATCTGAGCGAGACCGGCCGTAATGCCCGCCAGTTCTCCCGCATCATAGACGGCCTGCGTGCCAAGGCTAAGCTGGTCGAAGGTGTCGAACTGGAAAATGGCGGCCATTTACGGGTTGATCTTTATACCGAAGAGCATTTGAAGGGACTGCCGCCCGAACTGCGTTCAGATCGCGGTGACAACCGCATTCTCGCCGTTGCACTGGATATCAGGGGCCGTTCCAATGAGTCGGTGATTTTGGTCACCAAGGACACGAATCTGCGGATCAAGGCAGATGTAATCGGCCTGACCGCCCAGGATTACGAGTCAGACAAGGTCTCCCTGGATGAGCTTTATTCCGGGACCGCCGAAGTCCTGCTCAGCCGTGATGATATCGATCTTTTCTACAGTCAGGGCTTCATCCCCCTGGAAGAGGAATTCCTGGCCAACCAGTGCCTCACCCTGATGGATGCCGCCAACCCGTCGCATACGGCCCTGGCACGGTTCAATCGGGCGTTACGCCAGGCCGAAACGCTCCTGCGCGCACCCAAGGAAGGTCTGTGGGGGATCCACCCCAGGAACCGCGAACAGCAGTTCGCGTTTGACCTGCTTCTTAATGAGGATATTCAGCTGGTGACCCTGGTCGGCAAAGCTGGCACCGGCAAAACATTGTTGGCAATTGCCGCCGGTCTGAACAAGTCGGCTGACGAGGGCCAGTACAGCCGTCTGCTGGTCTCTCGCCCGGTTTTCCCGCTCGGCCGAGATCTCGGCTTTCTGCCCGGTGATCTTGAAGAGAAGTTGTCTCCCTGGATGCAGCCGATATTTGATAATGTTGAGCTGCTCCTCGGTGCCGTCGAGGAGGGCAGCAAGCGCAAGCGCGGTTACAAGGAGCTGGTTGATCTCGGGCTGCTTGAAATCGAGGCTCTTACCTATATCCGTGGTCGTTCCATTCCGAAGCAGTACATGATCGTTGACGAAGCCCAGAATCTGACGCCCCATGAAATCAAGACGATTGTTACCCGTGCCGGTGAAGGCACGAAGATCATCCTGACCGGGGACCCTTACCAGATTGACAATCCTTATATCGATTCCGCCAGCAACGGACTGACTTACGTCGTGGAAAAATTCAAAGGCGAGGAAATTGCCGGTCATGTGACCCTGACCAAAGGCGAGCGTTCCTGCCTGGCCGAACTGGCCGCCAACCTCCTTTGAGCAGAGGCTAGGGACTGGGTAGAGGCAGAGGCTGGAGACTGGGGGCTGGGTCGGTATTAAAGACTTTCCAGCCCCTAGCCCCCAGTCTCCAGCCCCCATTAATAAACATGCTGACTTTATGTATCGAATCTTCCTGTGATGAAACTGCTGCAGCAGTCATTCGTGATGGCCGCAATATTCTCTCCAATATCGTCGCTTCCCAGGTCGATGTCCACGCCCGGTATGGCGGCGTTGTCCCGGAACTGGCTTCACGTAAGCACGTCGAAGCCGTCTCGGTAGTCATCAATGCCGCGCTGGAAGAGGCTGGAGTGAGCCTCTCCGAGATTGAAGGGATCGGGGTAACCCGTGGTCCGGGCTTGATCGGTGCTCTGCTGGTCGGCATCTCAACGGCCAAAGCCATGGCCTGGGCCCTCGATATTCCGCTGGTTGCCGTGCACCATATGGAAGGACATATCTTGGCGCCGTTTCTCGAAGACCCCCCCGAATTTCCTTTTCTGGCCCTGGCGGTTTCCGGAGGGCATACTCATCTCTATCGGGTTGACGGGATCGGCCACTATCGGATCATAGGTCAGACACTGGATGATGCCGCCGGGGAAGCTTATGACAAGGTCGCCAAACTGCTCGGTCTGGGTTACCCTGGCGGGGCACTGATTGATAAGCTGGCCGGGCAGGGTCGCCCGGACGCGATTGTCTTCCCGCGGCCCATGCTGCACAGACCTAACTTTGATTTCAGCTTCAGCGGCATCAAAACCGCGGCTTTGCAATATGTCGAAAAGGTCGATAAAGAGATCGATGATCAGCACAGGGCTGATATCGCCGCCAGTTTCCAGGAGGCTATGGTCGAAGTTCTGACCCTCAAGACATTGCGTGCCGCGACACAGGAAGGGCTTGAGCGAATCGTGGTTGCCGGCGGTGTCGCCTGCAATTCGGGCTTGCGGCGACGCTTCCAGGAATTGGCCGGGAAGCAGGGGGGCCGAATTTACTTCCCGAGCCCCTCTCTCTGCGGTGACAATGCCGCCATGCTTGGTGTCCCGGCAAATTACTACCTCGAACACGGACAGCATGCGGACACCAAGTTGAACGCCATATCGAGTTGGCCTCTGGATATGGTCGGTGTCATCTGATTCAAACCGGTTACGGAGCGATTTGAACGATGTGGCGTGGCGTCGGATTCATCAGGCAAACCAAATTGATGCTGGTGCGTTTCGTTCGTCTGCGTGGTCTGCCGGAGGAAATTGCCAAAGGTGTCGCTCTCGGCATATTTATCGGTATGACGCCGACCTTTGGCTTCCAGATGGCCATTGCGTTGCTGTTTGCCTACATGTTGAGGGAAAACCGCCTCGCGGCAATCCTCGGTGTCTGGGTGACCAACCCGGTCACGGCACCGGTTATCTATGCGGTCGAATACGAGATGGGACGTCTGCTGCTGGGCATGCCCCGGACATCGCTGCCGACCGAGTTTACCTGGAGCGCCTACGCCGATCTTGGCTGGAATATTTTGTATCCGATCTGGGTTGGCGGAATTATCGCCGGGATCATACTCGGCTCACTGGCTTATTTCGTGACTCTGCGCATGGTGCCGATCGTCAAGAACTGGCGCGTACCACGCTGGCCACGCCGACACTGGCATCGGAAGTTTAAGAACCGGAACGCGGAACGCGGAACGCGGGACGAGTGATGTCCAATACAACTGCTCATAAAGCTTGGTATCAGGCCTGCAGCCTTCGCGGTGCATTCCGGCATTTGAAGATTAGCTTTTTCGCGCCCCTTCTCCCTCGTCCCTCGTCCCTATGAACATCCATCGTCCTAGAAAACGTTTCGGCCAGAACTTTCTGCGTGATCAGCATGTGCTGGACCGCATCATAACTGCGGCGCAACTGCACGAAGGTGACCGCATATTGGAGATCGGGCCGGGAGTCGGGGCCCTGACAAACCGTCTCCTTGAGACCGGCCTGCCGGTTCTGGCGGTTGAGATCGATCGCGACCTCGGCGCCATTTTACAGAAACGCGCCGATAAAAATCTCGAGGTCGTTATCGGTGATGTCCTGCGCATCGACTGGGGGGACCTGTTGCGCAACCCTCCCTACAAGCTGATTGCCAATCTGCCATACAATATCTCCAGTCAGGTGCTGTTTCGCGTGCTGGAACATCGCCAGTCGTTCCAGCGACTGATCCTGATGTTCCAGAAGGAAGTTGGCGAACGGTTGATTGCCCAGGAAGGCTCGCGTGAATATGGCATCCTGAGTGTTCTGATGCAGACCTGGTTTCAGATTGACAGGGTCGTCAAGGTGCCGCCGGGGGCTTTTTATCCGCCGCCCAAGGTCGACTCCGTAGTGCTTTGTCTTGAACCATTAACCGAGTCGCGAATCGATTTGGTCGATGAAGAGCGTTACCGGAAACTGGTCCGTGGCGCTTTTGCCCAGCGACGCAAAACCCTGCGCAACAGCCTGTTGGGTTCTGGCTGGGAGCCTGAGCATGTTGACCGTGCCTTTGAAAAGACTCATATCGATCCCCGTCGTCGTGGGGAGACGCTGACCCTGGAGGAATTTGGCCGCCTGGCCAATGCTCTGCAGGCAGATGAAACAGGAGCATAGCATGGCAGAACTGATTGCGACCGTCAACGGCGCGACCATTGATGACAAAGCCCTCAATGCGGCGATGCAGAGCCTGGCCCAGGAAAATTTCCACGCCACTCTTGATGAGGTCCCGCCGGACTCCAGAGTCGAGTTGAGGTCCATGGCCCTTGAGCGCCTGATTGCCAGGGAATTGATTTTCCAGGCCGCATTGGCGGAAGGTTTTGTCGCCGATGATGCGTCTGTTGAGGAGGAAACGGCCAGGATTCTGCGCATGATGGGCAACCCGAAAGACTTCTGGAGCCGCCTGACAGAGCGTGGCCTGGACAAAGCTTCTTTCCTGCGGATGGTGCGCAAGGATGTCACCGTAGACCAGATGTCGGCTCGAAAACTGGAGGCAGTGGAGGAGCCCGGCGAAGACGAGGTCAGAAGATTCTTTGCCGACCACCCGGACCAGCTGCGCGACCATGAGCGAGTCCAGGCCAGTCATATTCTGATACCGGTCGACCCCGATGACCCGGATAAAGCTCTCGAACGGGCAAGGGAACTAAAGACACGGGCTGAGCAAGAGGACTTTGCCGAAATCGCCCGGCGGCATTCCTCCTGCGTCAGCGCTCCGGGTGGTGGTAAGCTTGGCCTGATACGCCGCGAGGATGTTGATCCTGCATTTGCCGATGCGGCATTCAGCCAGGTTGTCGGTGAAGTCGGCAATCCGGTCAAAACACCTTATGGCTACCACCTGATCAAGGTAACGGCCCACGAGATCCCGGCGCCGCCAACCCTTGAGGATTCACGGCACAGGATTATCGGTTTTTTGAAAAAAACCAGGGGCGCCCGTTTGCTGGAAGAGTGGGTCGCCGACCTGCGTCAAGAGGCGGATATCGTCTTGCATGGCAACTGACAGCAATCACTTTTTTCTCACCCTGTCCGGGGTTGCATTATAACGGTCATCACCTAGACTTGTGTCGATAACAACTCCAACCTTCCCAAAGAGGCTACCAATGGACGTCATTATAGAAGAACACGGCAAAACTTTTACCAAGGTCCTCCAGGCAAGACTCGCAGAGATCCGACGTCGCCTTGCTAAGATGTCGTCCCGCAAGGACGCAGATTCGATCCTGGCTCTGGCCGAAGCACTTCTGGTTTACAGCCACTCACAGGTCCTGCTCAAACTGCCTGTCAAAGATTTGCTGGAATGGCTGAGCACCTTTCACGAATTCATTAGCCAACGCGATGAAGATGTCAAGGTCTGCCGGTTTAACCCCGACAACAGCGGCTCCTCTTTCCTGCTGGTCAATACCTCTGATGTGCCGTACCTGGTCGATTCCCTGAAAAATATTCTGCGCAAGCTGCCATATCGGGCCATGATCATTTCTCATCCGATTCTGACTGTGACGCGTGAGAAAGGTTCGCTGGTCTCGCTTGGCGATAATGCCGGTGTTGATCTTCAGGAGTCTTTCCTGCTTGTTCAGTTCGAAGGTGTCCGTGACCTCGATACGACTGAAGTAGAGAAGGAAATACATCAGGTTTTCCCGGTCGTTTTGGCAGTTGGTCGCCAGCGCAGGGTGCTTGAACAAAAGCTCAAGGATCTGGTGCAGATTGCCGAGAACCGGGAACAAAAAGATTTTGCCGAATGGTTGCTCAAAGGGAATTTTATCTGCTTCGGATATGCCGCGATAGAGACTTCGGCGGCCAAAGATAAATCCGATCAAATCAAGATCGTCGAATCGCCTGCAGGCTGGATGCCGGAATGTCTTTTGGCAAAAAGCAAGAGTGGTAAGGCCCTGAAGGTCACCGACGAAACAAGGGCGCTGCTTGCACGCAAAAACCCGTTGGTTGTTGAAATTCTCGAAATAAAAAGCCCGCTCTACAAGCAGGACAACCTGGTCTACCTCGGTTTTCGTGAATGCTGCAAGGCCGAGAAGCGAATCGAACACTTTTTCGTCGGACTTTTCTCACAGAACAGTGTCAATGAGCTAGCGACGAATGTGCCGCCGTTACGGGATAAACTGCTGACTGCGCTGACCCGCGAGCATGTCGCAACCGACAGCTACGACTATCGTAAAGTCGTCGAGATATTCAACACTTTTCCGAAGGTGGAGATGTTCTTCCTGACCGATGTGGAACTCGATCGCCTGGTCCGTTCATTCATCAGCCTGCAGCGCGAACAGTCGGTCAAGCTGGTTGTGACCCGCAGTCTCAGCCTGCGTGGCATCACCCTACTGGTAATCATGCCCCGCGACTATTACAGCGGCGACTCCGTGAGACGCATGGAATCGTATCTCGGTCGTTTCCTCTCTGCCGAGCATATCTCGTCGCGGGTGATCCACTTCTTTTCCGACTATGTGAGCCTGCATTTCCACGTCGTCCCGCAGGGAGAGCAGGTCAGGGTTGACATCGAATCGTTGCAGAAGGTCCTCACAGACCTGTCCAGGCCCTGGGATGAAAAGTTGCGCCTGCTGCTCCAGCGCGGCTCGAGAGAGGGCGATGGTCTGCGGTTGTGGCAGAAGTACATCAACACCTTCTCAAACGAATACAAGGACCTGATCCACCCACGCTTTGCCGTCCGGGATGTGCGGGCCATAGAAAGAGTGATTGAAACAGGTGAAGACGGGTTCGACCTCTGGGGCCCGTTTCAGGAACGCCATGAGTTCTTCCGCCTGCAGTTCTACAGCCTCAGGGAAAGTTATCTCAATGAACTGATGCCTTTCCTTGAGAACCTCAACTTGGTCGTGGTTGACGAAGTGGACCTGATCGTTCAGGTCGGGGAGCAGACCGTCTACATCAAGAGTTTCGCGATTCGCAACAACCATCCTCTGGCCTTGCCGCTGTCGTCGCTGCGGGATAAGTTTCTTGAGATCCTCATCAGGTTGCGCCAGGGCATGGTGGAAAACGATTATCTCAACGGCCTGCTCGTTCTGACCGGCCTCGACTGGCAGCAGATCGATGTTTTCAGAGCCTACCGAAGCTACTATTTCCAACTGGGCAACCCGTTCACCAAGCGTCGCGTCGCCTACGCACTGATCGACAACCCCAGGGCGGCCATACTCCTGTACCAATATTTTGAAGCACGGTTCAAGCCGAACCCGGCCTGGCAGGATCCCATGCAACGTGAAGAGGAAGCGCTGATGCCGGTCAGGATGGAGCTCTCGAAGGTCCTCGACGAGATTCGCGACATCAACGAAGATCGTATCCTGCGCAGCATGTTCAACCTGATCGATTCAACGGTGCGGACCAACTTCTTCCTGCGCCGCGATGCCCCCGACTATTTCCTTTCCTTCAAGATCAGCGCCATCGGCATTATCGACATGCCGTTCCCGAGGCCGATGTACGAAACCTACGTGCACTCGGCGAGCATGGAAGGGATTCACTTGCGTGGCGGCAAGGTTGCGCGCGGCGGAATCCGCTGGTCGGACCGCCCTGACGATTTTCGCACCGAGGTCCTTGGCCTGATGAAAACCCAGATGACCAAGAACACGCTGATCGTCCCGGTCGGTTCGAAGGGCGGCTTCGTGGTCAAGAACACCTTCTCTACCAGGGAGGAAGGTGCCGAGTTGTCACGCTTGGCCTATATCACCCTTATGCGCGGCCTGCTCGACCTGGTTGACAACCGTGTCGCAGGTCAAATCGAGAGGCCGAAGGGCGTGGTTGTCTATGATGACTTTGACCCCTACCTGGTCGTTGCCGCCGACAAGGGTACGGCACACCTCCCGGACACTGCCAATGCTGTCAGTCTCGACTACGGATTCTGGCTGGGCGATGCCTTTGCCAGCGGCGGCTCGGTCGGTTACGACCATAAGAAGCTGGGGATCACGGCGCGCGGGGCATGGGAATGCGTCAAGCGCCACTTCAGAGAGTTGGGGAAAGACATCCAGAGCGAGGACTTTACCACAGTCGGTATCGGTGACATGAGTGGCGACGTGTTCGGCAACGGCATGCTGTTGTCAAAACACACTCTGTTGCTCGCCGCCTTCAATCACATGCATATCTTTCTCAATCCGGACCCCGACCCGGCCCGGTCCTGGAGGGAACGCAAGCGCCTGTTTGATAAGCCTCGTTCAACCTGGGCGGATTACAACGCCGCGCTGATCTCAGAAGGGGGCGGGATCTGGGAGAGGTCTTCGAAGGATATCCCGCTATCTCCAGCAGTCCGGAACTGGCTTGGCGTCCGTCACACGACCATGGAAGGGGATGAGCTGGTTCGACGACTGCTGATGGCGGATGTCGAGCTGCTCTGGAACGGTGGTATCGGCACCTACGTCAGGGCGTCCTCAGAAAAGAACGCCGATGTCGGTGATCGTGCCAATGATAATGTCCGGGTCACCGCAACGCAGGTCAAGGCCAAGGTGGTCGGTGAAGGCGGCAACCTGGGCCTGACCCAGCTGGCGCGGGTTGAATACGCCATGACAGGAGGGTTGATCAACACCGACGCCATCGACAACTCGGCAGGTGTCGACACATCTGACCACGAAGTCAACATGAAGATCTTCTACCAGGGGTTGCGCGAGGCGGGCGTGATCAAAACCGAGCAGACACGTAACCGGCAGCTGCAGGAAGTCGCAGATGTGATTTGCGACAAGGTTCTGGCCAACAATTACACGCAGAGTCTTTGCCTGTCGCTCGACCTTCTGCGTTGCCAGCAGGACAGCGACCCGTTTATCGACCTGGCTGAACGCCTGGTGAATGCCGGCCTGCTTGACCGCCAGGGTGAATTCCTTCCTTCACGCAAGGAGCTGACGGCCAGGGGGCAGGGGTATGTGCGTCCGGAACTATCGATCCTGCTGGCCTACAGCAAGATGCACCTCTACCAATCCCTGCTTGACAGCGAAGTCCCTGACCAGGAAGCCGCCCAGGTTTTTCTCAAGCAGTACTTTCCTGAGAAAACCCGCACGCGCTACGCTGCACAGATTGGCAACCATCCGCTGAAGCGGGAAATCATTGCTACCATGATGACCAACCGGGTCGTCGACCAGGCCGGATGTGCCTTTTTGAACACCCTGGTGCGTCAGGCCGGGGCAACCATGGTCCAGGGGGTTGCAGCCTATCTGGTCTTTGATGAAGTTCTTGACGGGGCGGCTATTCGTGGCCGGATCATGGCTGCAGACAACAAGATGTCCGCCAGTCGCCAGTACGAACTGTTGCTCGACCTGGAGAAGGCTCTGGCCGGGCTGTGTAGCCAGGTCATTGAGCAGGGTCTGCCGATCTCTCTCGATAAGAGCTGTGTCAAAAACTACCGCCAGCGCCTGGAGACATTCCGCACCCATCTGGAAGAGCTGCTGCCGGCCGATGAATGGCAGCTGTGCAAGGATGCGGCGGGCGCTCTGACCGAAGAAGGTTTCCCTGCAGCGATGGCTCTTGAAATGACCAGCTTCCGTTACCTCGCTGGA
The DNA here is from genome assembly GCA_019313105.1 of Deltaproteobacteria bacterium. Taxonomy (GTDB): domain Bacteria; phylum Desulfobacterota; class Desulfuromonadia; order Desulfuromonadales; family BM103; genus JAFDBW01. The sequence continues at coordinate 12,305 of JAFDBW010000323.1, forward strand.
TTCCTGCCGGCCGTCTATATCGCCGAGAATACCGGCGCCGACCTCTTGTCCGTAACCACGGCAATGGCTAAAATGCGTCTGCGCCTGAAAACCTCTCAAGTCATGGAAAGCCTTAGGGATTTTTCATCGCATGACAAATGGGACCGCATGGCCATTGCCAATCTGCAGAGCGCTTTCGTCCGTCAGGCTGTCAACCTGACCAGAATCGTCGTCACTGAAGGGGTTGACGCAGAGAGCTTCCTGACCGGAAAGCGCCAGCGCGTCAATTATTATCTCGACCTGTTGGAGAGGCTTAAATCCTCCCCACCAACCAGCACCAGCCCTTACATGGTCCTGCTGCGGGCGCTGGAGTCGATAGAGGATTAATATGAAGTGTGGGGTGCGAGTCGCGAAGCGCGAACAGACTTATTCCATGGGTTTTTCGCGCTTCGTACTTCGCACATCTGGTTTTTAAGGAGCATGCATTGAAAAAACGACAACTCGGCCCTTGCGTTACATTCTTTCCCCAGCCGGCCACTCTGATTTGCACCAGCGATCGGCAGGACAAGATCAACCTGATGATGGCGTCCTGGGTGGGAATTGTCAGCAAGACACCACCGACCATCGCCGTGTCACTGCACCATGACCGGCAAACCTATGCCAACATCATGGCCGGCAAAGTATTTTCGGTAAATCTCGTCCCCGCCAGGCTCGCAGTTGCTGCGGATGCCTGCGGCCTGGTCTCCGGTAGCGTGGCAGACAAACATCAGCTGACCGGCCTGGAGGTTGTCCCCGGTACTGTTGAAGGGGTCTTTCTCGTCGCGGATTCACCGCTGAATGTCGAGTGCCGCTGGCTGCGTGAGGTCGAACTGGGTGATTACCGCCTGGTGATGGGCGAGATCGTCGAGATTCACGCCTGCGAGAGCGCTTTCGATGACAACGGCCAGGCCGATGTCAGGACGTTTGATCCGCTGGTCTACCTGGGCGGCCTTCGAGAGTACTGGTCTCTTGGCAGCAAGACAGCTGATGCCTACAGCGCCGGTTCAGTGCTGTTGAAAAAGCAAGCTTAGTTTTTTTAACTCCGGCTGGACTCTGGCGCAAGCCTGTGCTATAGAGTAGAACGCTTTTTTGGACCTGATGTTTCTGGCCCGGAACATGTGCCGGAGCCGCAACTGAAGCAGGAGTCCCAGACATACCGCCTGGATCCACGTGACCGGGACGGCAGTAACAGCGAAACCAATGTCCGGTGCCGGGTGCCGCGACTTGTAACTGCCTTCCGTGTCGATTCGGGAGGTTTTTTTGTTGCAAGAATGTAAAGTCATTTCAGGAGGTTGGACCCTTGAGCGCGAAACCGAAAAAACGCCGGACGATACTGGATCTGCAGGCCATGAAGGTCAGTGGGGAAAAGATCGCGGTCCTGACCGCCTACGACTATCCGTTTGCGCGGATTATGGACCAGGCCGGTGTCGACGTCATCCTGGTCGGCGATTCAGTCGGCTCGGTGGTGGCCGGTTACGAAAACACATTGCCGGTAACCATGGAAGAGATGATCTACCATACCAGAGCCGTTGCCAGGGGGGCCGCCAAGTCACTGATCGTGACCGATATGCCCTTTCTTTCCTACCAGGTCGATCTGGCCGAAGCCCGTCGCAATGCCGGACGCCTGATCAAGGAGGGCGGTGCCCATGCGGTCAAGCTGGA
>JAFDBW010000324.1 GCA_019313105.1 Deltaproteobacteria bacterium
GAAGACACCGTCACCGAGCTCGAGAATCGAAATATCGAAAGTCCCGCAGCCGAGGTCGAAGACGGCGATTTTTTCCTCATGCTTCTTGTCAAGGCCGTAGGCCAGTGCGGCCGCGGTCGGCTCGTTGATGATCCGCAGCACATTCAGGCCGGAGATCTTGCCTGCATCCTTGGTGGCCTGACGCTGGGAGTCATTGAAGTAGGCCGGGACGGTGACGACTGCATCGGTGACCGTCTCGCCCAGGTAGTCTTCCGCGGTCTGCTTCATCTTCTGCAGGACCATGGCAGAGATTTCCGGCGCGCTGTATTTCTTGTTGCGCACCTCAACCCATGCATCGCCGTTGTCGGCCTTGATAATCTTGAACGGGCTGATCTCGATATCCTTCTTGACCGCCTCCGAATCGAACTTGCGGCCGATCAGGCGCTTGATGGCGAACAGCGTGTTCTCGGGGTTGGTGACCGCCTGGCGTTTCGCCTGCTGACCAACCAGGCGCTCACCACTTTCGGTGAAGGCCACCATCGACGGCGTGGTACGGTTCCCTTCAGAGTTGGCGATAACAATCGGCTCGCCGCCTTCCATTACAGCGACGCAGGAGTTGGTTGTCCCCAGGTCGATGCCAATTACTTTGCTCATGATAAGAATCCTCCTTAACGATTCGATCTGTTGTGTGTTTGAGCGGACAGTCCTGCTGCCCGTTGATTATTCTCCGGTGGCTTCAGCGTCCTGGTCTTCCGTCGCTCCGTTCGGAGCCCTGGCAACCATGACCAGCGATGGACGCAGCAGGCGGTCATTGAGCAGGTAGCCCTTCTGGAATTCACTGGTGATCGTGTTCGGTGCCTGGTCGGTTGTCTCAACATGCCCCATGGCCTGGTGCAGGTTCGGGTCGAAATCCTCGCCGAGGGCATTGATCGGCTTGACGCCGAAATCCTCCAGGACCTTGCGGAACTGGTTGATCGTCATGTTGACACCTTCCAAGAGTCCCTGGCTGTCGTCGTCGCCCTGTTCGGCATGCCCGACTGCGCGCTCGAGGTTGTCGAGGACCGGGATCATCTCCCTGAGCAGACGGTCGTTGGCAAAGCGGATCGCCTCTTCGCGGTCGCGCTGATGACGCTTGCGGGCATTTTCCAGGTCAGCCCGCTCGCGCAGGTACAAATCCCAGTTCTTGCCAGCTTCTTCCTTGGCCACTACGATTTCCTGCCTGAGTTTTTGCAGGGGATCCGTCTCTTCTTCGGCCTCCGCGACAATTGCTTCGTCGGGGTTTGCCTGCTCCTGCTCGGTAATTATTTCCGGCTCCTCTGCAGCCGGCTGATTCTTTTTCTTCGCCAATGCTTTAAGTCTCCTAATCGTTTTCTGTATCCAGCAAGCGACTGATCAAATTCGCCGTGTAATCGACAATCGGAATAATCGTTGAGTAGGGCATGCGGTTCGGACCGATGACGCCGAGGGTGCCAAGGTTGCCGCGTTTGCCGGAATAGGCTGCGGTAATCAGGCTGCAGCCGGAAAGTTCATGGTATTGCGTTTCGCTGCCGATGATGACCTGCACGCCTACGGCATCTGTGCCACGGTCGAGCAGGTCGACCAGCATGCTCTTCTGTTCGAAAGCCTGAACGATATTTTTCATCTGCCGCAAATCTGAAAATTCAGGCTGCTCGAGGAAGTAGCTGGTCCCGTCGATGATCACGTCTCCGTCGGTTTCATCACCGAGGGCAGCACTGGAGAGCGCGAAAGCCCGCCGCAGAAGATGGTCGTACAGGGCTTTTTCTTCGGCCATTTCAGCAACAATCCTGGCCCGTACTTCCTGGATACTCATACCGCTCATGGTCCGGTTCAGGTAATTCGTGATCTGTTCCAGTTCACTGGGCGAGAGTTCCTCGTCGACCTCCACCAGCTTGTTCTGGACCATGCCGGACTGGGTGACGAAGACCACCAGTACCTGGCGGGGAGAGAGCTTGACGAACTCGATATGCCGGAAAACCGTGACTTTCAGCCGCGGGATCATCACCAGCCCGGTGTGCTGTGAAAAGGAAGATAGGGTGCGGCTGGCTTCACGCAGCATGTCGGCCATCTGCAGACCGTGCCGTCGGTACTTCATTTCGATCTGATCCTTCTGACGGGTATTCAGGTCGCTGACTCGCAGCAGGGTGTCCACATAGAAACGATACCCCTTCTCGGTAGGGATGCGTCCGGCCGAGGTGTGGGGTGATACGAGGTAGCCGAGATCTTCCAGTTCCGCCATGACGTTGCGCACCGACGCCGGCGAGAGCCTGATGCCGTGGTTCTGCGTCAAAGCCTTGGAGCCGACCGGCTGGGCGGTCGCTATGTATTCTTCAATGATCGCTTCCAGGATTTGCTGGCAGCGATCGGTCAGGGCCTTTGCCATAATATGCTCCGTGCAAAAAACTCAAGCCGGTTAACCCGGCCTGCGAATTGACTTAGCACTCGCTTTGCCTGAGTGCCAAAAGCACGGTCAAGATAACAACGCATATGGGCTTTGTCAAGGTAAGCAAAGCGTTTTTATCAGAGCTTTGATTTTAAAGAAAATTCTGGACCAGGTGGTCGTAAAGGAGCCAGCCGGACGGGCCCAAAGACCAGCGGCCGGCTTCATTCTCCAGCGATTGTCCGCAGGCTTCGATCGCCTCCGGGAAACGGTCTGCCAGGGTGCAGCCGAAGCGCTGCCGGAGATCGTCATCGGCGACGCCCCGCCGGGTGCGTAACGCCAGATAGATGGTTTCGCGTAAAGCGGATTCACGATCGAAGGTTTCCAGGCAGGTCATCGGTTCCGTACCGGTCTGCAGCGCCTGGCGGTAGCTCGGCAGGTCTGCTGCAATGTTCCAGCGGCTGCCCCAGCCATCGTCCAGAAAAGAGTGCGCCCCGGCGCCGATGCCCAGGTAAGGAAGGCGCTCCCAGTAGCCGGTGTTGTGCCGACAGTCGAAGCCATCGCGAGCATAATTGGCGATCTCGTAGTGCGTGTAGCCCGCCGCGTTCAGCCGGTCATGAAGCAGCATGAAGCTGTCGGCATACTGGTCTTCGTCTGGCAGGGACAAGGCTCCGGAAGCGACGCTTGCGTGCAGTGGTGTGCCTGGTTCGGCGGTCAGCCCGTAGCACGAGAAATGTTCCGGGGCCAGATCGAAATAGATCTGTAGCTCTTCTTCGAGATCTTCACGGGACTGGCCGGGCAAAGCAAACATCAGGTCCAGGGAGATGTTGGCAAAACCAGCCTGTCGCGCCCATGCGACGCTCTGCTGCCCCTGACGGCGGTTGTGCATGCGGCCGAGGTCTTTCAGCCGTTGGTCATTGCAGCTCTGCAGTCCCAGCGAGAGACGGTTGATGCCGGCCGAGCGATAGCCGGTCAGGCTGTCGATGGTGACCGTCCCCGGATTTGCTTCCAGGGAGATCTCGATATCGCTTGCCAGGGAGTAATGACGTCCGATTGCCTGCAGGATTGCATCGATCGATTGCGGGGAGAGTAGTGACGGGGTTCCGCCGCCAAAATAGATGGAGTCGAAGGGGCGTTGCCAGCGGCCTTGTCCGGCGACCCGCTCAAGGTGTTTGATGAGCAGGCCGGGGTAGCTCTGCAGTTCTTGCGCAGCGGCTTCGCCTGAGTAGAAATCGCAGTAAATGCACTTGCGACGACAAAAGGGGATATGCA
>JAFDBW010000325.1 GCA_019313105.1 Deltaproteobacteria bacterium
CTACCCGGACGTCAAGATCAAGACTTTTGCTCCGGAAATCCTTGCCGCCATGAAAGAAGTGAATGACCAGCTGCTCGAGGAAGCCGCTGCCAAAAATGAGCAGTTCAGGGAGATTCTCGATTCGCAGAGGGCCTACCAGGCCAAGGCCCGCGCCTGGACCGTAGTCTCCGATTATGCCTATGTGAAGGACAACCAGGGGGAGTAGCAAAACTTGCTATGATCAAGCGGGAGGCAGAGCATACAGCTCTGCCCCAGATTGCTGGCAAACCCCGCATCACTTGCGGGTTTTTTTTTATGGCAGGTGAAGGTTCCATGAAGTTCAGGTTAAAGAAGCTTTTTTTGTGGCCTTCTCTATCATGAAGTCCGGCTGAACTTTGTCAGTAGTCTGAGTCCGAACAGTGAGTACGGGCTTTTTACTCGATGAAGTTTTTGAAATTAAACGATCGTATGCCGGATAATCTCCCCTTCGTTGAGGTAAATCACGTCTTCGGCGATGTTAGTCGCCAAATCGGCAATTCGCTCAAGGTGGCGTGAAACGGTCAGGTAATTGAGGAGCTGGTCGACCAATTGCGGGTCCTGGCGAACGTGATCCTTGAACTCCTTGTAATTTTGGCTGTGAATGGTGTCGACTTCATCGTCAAGATCCAGGACCGCCCGAGCCATTTTGAGGTCGGTATTGACCAGGGAGTCGAGGGACTTCCCCAACATATCCAAAACTTTTTCTGCCATCTGATCGATGTTCAGACGGTTCTTGACTTTCTCTACCTCACAGATGGCTATCGCGCGCTCCGAGATGTTGACCGCCTGGTCTGCAATCCGCTCCAAATCGTTGTTGATTTTCAGGATGACAACAATCATGCGCAGGTCATTGGCGACCGGTTGGTGAAGGGCGAGAATTTTGAGGCACTCCTCTTCGAGTTCAACTTCCATGCGGTTGACTTGTGCGTCGTTATCGACGACCTTCTTGGCAAGTTCGTGATTGCACTCTTCAAGGGCCTTGATCGCCAGCTGAACACTTTCTTCAACAACAGCAGTCAGAGTAAGGAGTTGTTTTTCCAGCCTGTCCAGTTCGTGTCCAATTAAATGCATGGTTCTCCCTCTAGCCGAAACGGCCTGTTATGTAGTCTTCTGTCTGCTTCTTTTTAGGTTTCATAAACATCTTGTCGGTCAAGCCAAATTCAACCAAATGCCCTTCGTATAGAAAGGCCGTGTAATCCGAAACACGTGCCGCTTGTTGCATATTGTGGGTGACGATAATGATGGTGTAGTCGTTACTTAATTCACCTATCAATTCTTCGACGCGGGCCGTCGATTTCGGGTCGAGGGCGCTGCACGGCTCATCCATAAGAATCACTTCGGGGTTGACTGCAATCGCACGGGCGATGCAGAGACGCTGCATTTGGCCGCCCGAAAGACCTAGGGCCGAGGTGTGCAGCCGGTCCTTGACCTCGTCCCAGAGGGCTGCACCCTTGAGGCTGCGCTCCACGGTTTCATCTAGCACGGCTTTGTTCTTCACACCGGCGATACGCAGGCCGTAGATGACGTTCTCGTAGATCGATTTTGGAAACGGATTTGATTTCTGAAAAACCATGCCAACCCTGCGACGCAACTCGATGACATCCATCGATGAGGAATTGACTTCGGCACCGTTGAGCAGGATGTTGCCTTGTACTTCACTGATGTCAATCAGGTCGTTCATCCTGTTGAAACAGCGTAGCAGAGTTGACTTGCCACAGCCGGAGGGTCCGATCAGGGCTGTGACCTTGCGTCTGGGAAAGCTTAGATTAATGCTGTGCAGGGCCTTGCTGCTGCCGTAGTAGAAATCAAGGTTCTCCACTTCAATGATCGGGTCATCGATCTGAAGTGTCGTTGCATTACTCATGCGTCATTATCCTTTTAAAAAGTACCGAAAGTATAGCGTTTCTTCATCTTGTTCCGCAAATAGATAGCAATGCTGCTCATGGTCAGCACGATCAGGACCAGCAGCAGGGTGGTGACAAAAACCATCGGTTTGGCTGCTTCAACATTTGGTGACTGGAAGCCAATATCGAAGATGTGAAAGCCAAGGTGCATGAACTTGCGATCAAGATGCAGGAACGGGAAGTTGCCATCGAGCGGCAAGGTAGGTGCCAGCTTGACAACACCTGTAATCATCAGCGGTGCAACCTCGCCGGCGGCCCGGGCCATGGCCAGGATCAGGCCGGTCATGATGCCGGGTGAAGCCATCGGCAGTAAGATGCGCATCAGGGTCTGGAATTTGGTCGAACCAAGTGCCAGTGATCCTTCACGAATTTCGCGAGGGATTGCGCCCAGTGCTTCCTCTGTAGAAACGATCACCACCGGAACAGTCAGCAAGGCCAGAGTCAGGCTGGCCCATAGGATACCGCCGGTTCCAAAGGTCGGGGTTGGCAGAACCTCCGGGAAGAAGAGTTGGTCGATTTTGCTGCCGATTCCGTAGACGAAGAAGCCCAGGCCGAATATGCCGTAAACGATTGACGGGATGCCGGCCAGATTATTGACCGCTATTCGAACGAGACGGACAATCATCCCTTACTTGGCGTATTCGCGAAGGTAAACTGCTGCAATGACGCCGAGTGGGAAGCTGAACAGGCTCATGATAAAGATCAGCATAATGGTGCCAAAGATCGCCGGGAAAAGCCCACCCTCGGTATTCGATTCCCGTGGCTCGCCGACTATCAGCTCAACCAGTTTGCCGATGTAGAAGCCGATTTTTTCAGTGGTGCTCATACTGTTCGGTTGATAAATCTGCACAATTTCCGCCAGGGGAATTTCACGTTCCTTGCCATTGACGTCAGTAAATATTGCCTTATACGCGCGCATACTAGATGACTTGAGATTCTGTTCCTCAACCAAGTGCTGGAAATCATCCTGTAGAATGGCCTGGTTTCGCTGCATTTCAAGGACCCTAGGGTCTTTATCGCTCAGGCCCTGGTGCTCGGCCTTGAGCAACTTGCGCCGGAGCGTTTCCAGTTCGTAGCTTAACGAGGAAATCTCTTCGTCCATGTCGTGAGCCGCCGCCTTCATCTCTGCAACGCGAGCAAATGCGGCAATTAGGGCCGTGCCAGGTTCGCCCTGGCCCCCAACCTGCAAATTCTTGACGTCCAGTTGTTTTAGGAAACCAAAAAAGTTACCATATTCTTCTCGTTCCAGTACCAGGGCATCGTCCGGGTAGCTGGAAGACTTGATGTCCGCCTCATCGATCCAGCGAAAATCCAGTCCGTAGAGCTCGCGGTTGCCGATCTTGTATTGCCGGCGAAAGCCCTCGGCCTGAAAATCCTTCTCACGCTGAACCTGTTCGCCCATAGCGAAACTGCCGTCCTTGAGCTCAAGTTTCTCGAGCGAGCTTGGCCAGAAGACACCGAGGCCGTTGACCATAACCACGATAATCAACGTGGCTGCGATCAGCAGGGTTATCGCAAGGGCCGCTCCCGTAGCCCAAACGCAGGGTTCACCTATCCGCCAGTATTTCTTCATATCAGAACCGTCCGTATTTCTTGCGTAGACGCTGCCGGATTACTTCAGCGACTGTATTCACCACGAAAGTCATTATGAAAAGGATGACCGCCGAAAGGAATAGTGTGCGATACAAGGTGCCGCCATGCGGCGCCTCCGGAATCTCAACCGCGATGTTGGATGAGAGGGGGCGCATACCATTGAAAATGCTCAAATCCATAATCGCTGTGTTGCCGGTTGCCATCAGCACGATCATCGTTTCACCGACTGCACGGCCGAAGCCGATCATGCTGCCGGCAAAGATCCCTGGGCTGGCTGAAGGAAGAATAACTCGCCAGACAGTTTGCCAGCGGCTGGCTCCGCAAGCCAGTGAAGCCGCTTTTAATGCCGGCGGGACATTGGAGAGGGAATCCTCGGCGATGGTAAAAATGATCGGGATCACCGCAAAGCCCATCCCGAAAGCGATGACAATACAGTTACGCGGATCATAGCGCGTTCCGGCTTCCAGGAAGAGCCACTGCTTCAGGTCACCGTTGAAAAGCAGGTCCTCGGCCAATGGGCCGAGGGTTGTGGCGATCGCGATGGATAAAACAATAACCGGAGCGATAGCAAGAAATTCATAGCCGCGTTCCAGTCCTCTGTATTTTTCGTTTCTACGCAACACCTGCCAGATGATGATGGCTATTATCAGCCCGACCGGTATAAAGACGATCGACATGAAAACCGCACCCAGGGATCTCTCGATAATCGGCGCCAGCCAGAGAGCTGCCAGGAAACCGATGATCACCGTTGGAATGGCAGCCATGATTTCAACTGTTGGCTTGATGATCCCACGCAAACGTGGTCGACAGAACTGGCTGGTGTAGATGGCGCCAAAGAGGGCCAGGGGTACGGCAAACAGCATGGCGTAAAAGGTCCCTTTGAGGGTGCCGTAGATCAAGGGGGTCAGGCTGAGCTTCGGCTCAAAGTCATCGTTTGCAGAAGAAGATTGCCAAACGAACTCGGGTTGATCATAACCTTCGTACCAGACCTTTCCGAACAGGGTTCCCCAACTGACCTCAGGGTGTGGATTGTCGAGCTTCCAGATGATGGCTCTGAATTCTTCAGTCATGCCGATGATGCCATCACTGCGTGTAGAGAAACTGTATTGTGTCAAGGGGACATGGTTGCCGAGCTCCAGGAGATGGCGCTGGCTGGTCATGTGGTCGAGATGCAGTAAGCCATTCTGGCTGAGGCTGAGCAACGATTTGTCGCGCAAGGATGGCTGGATTGCCAGAACTTTGGACGCGTGGGGTGCAAGGGTGTGTATTTGCTTCAGTTCCTTGATGGCACTGTTTTCTTCGATGCGCACCGGGAACCAGGTTGTCAAGTTGCCTGCAGCATCACCTACGGCAACGGAATAATCCCCGAACACCAGGTTGAGGGCTGTAATCGATCGTCCATCACTAAATGCTTTGACCTGATCGCGAAGTTCGGGTTCGCCCGGCTCACTCAGTGACCAGTGTATCAAGTAGCCGTGTTCTGTTCCTGCATAAAGTGCCTTGCCCTGGCTATCGAGGGCCAGAGCGGTGATCATTCCCTGTGCCGGAGCATCGATAACCGCGGAGAAGGTTTCTTCCTCTTCATCTCCGAACAGAGTCTCAGTCACCACGATCTGCTGGACAAGGATCTGGCCGTTTTTCATCAGGTCGATTCTGGTTTTCCGACCCTCTTCTCCGATACGGCCAATCGAAATCTCCGGGGCCGTCTCACTCGTCGGGGGAAAGAGTGCATCACGTTTCAGGGTATGCAGAATAGTACGATGATTGTCTTGCTCTGCATCAAAAAACGGCTTGAAGTCCACTCTTTCCAGAGTCAAGGTGCCGTCGTTCCAGAAGAGACCAAACTGCATGCGGCCGAATTTTTCGATACTGAGGAGTTCACTGTCCTCGTCCGGGGGCATTGCCAGGAGTTGGTCCGTTGCGAGCCCCTGTTGGGTTTCAAAAAAATTGAAGACGCCGTCCCGGTCGACGAAAAAACCAGTCTCCAGATATTCATCAATGCCTAGAGCCAGAATTTCCTGTGCAGGTTCTTTGGGTAGCGTGAATTTGGCAAAAATCTCTGCTTTGGGCGCCTTGAAGAGGGGTAACGTCGTACTTGCGATCAAGACCAGTATGAAGATGACACTGAAAATGACCAGCATGCCTCCAAAGGTAATCACCCATTTGGCAATGCGGTCGTTGCGTTTGGCGCGGAGTCGAAACTTTTCATTCATAAGCACATCCAGTTTTTCTGCACCAGTAAACCTGCCGGGTCAGGACCAGTCACAAAACGAGGTCCCACCGTCACCCTAAGGTTCAAGGCAGGACCTCTTGTTGCCTGGTCAGATTGAGCTGCCATTGTGGTCTGCAGAATCCTTAGTCAAGCAGGGCCGCCTGCTTGGCAGCTACTTCAGCCGTCAGCGGGAGGTAACCGTCCTTTATGACGATCTCCTGGCCTTCCTTGGAGAGGACGAACTTGAGGAATTCCTTGACCAGTTTCGGCATCGGTTTGTTCGGCTCTTTGGCGACATATATGTAGAGCAGGCGGCCCAGGGGGTATTTGCCACTGAGCACGTTTTCATAGGTCGGATCGTAAGCTTCGCCGCCTTTTTTCGACAGGGCGATCGCCTTGACCCCGGAGGTTTTGTAGCCGATACCGGAGTAACCGAGGCCACCCTTGTCTTCCGTTACGCCGAGCACCACTGAAGCAGAACCAGGCTGTTCCTTGACGGTGTCCTTGTAATCGCCCTTGAAGAGGGCCTTGCTCTTGAAGTAGCCGTAAGTTCCAGAAGCACTGTTACGGCCGTAGAGGCTGATCGGTTTGTCAGACCATTCACCAGTCAGGCCAAGCTGGCCCCAGGTGGAGACGTCGGCAGCAGCTCCGCCCTTGCGGGTCTTGGAAAAGGCCGCGTCGACTTCAGCCAGATCGAGTTTTTCAATCGGGTTGTCTTTGTTGACGTAGACGGCCAGGGAGTCGAGAGCCACGCCGATGACGGTCGGTTTGAAGCCGAACTTGGCTTCAAAGGCCTGTTCTTCCTTGTCCTTCATCTTACGGGACATGGGGCCGAGCTGCGAGGTCCCTTCGATCAGTGCCGGAGGAGCCGTACTGGAGCCCTTTCCTTCAATCTGGATGTTGACGTTCGGGTACTTCTTGCGGAACGACTCGGCCCAGAAGGTCATCAGGTTGTTCAGGGTGTCGGAGCCGACGCTGTTCAGGTTACCGGCAACGCCCTGCACCTTGACGTAATCGGACAGGTTGGCGTCAACCTTGAGCTGTTCAGCCAGGCTGGTCGTAGTGACCAGGCCAAGAGCCATAATGCTCAGAGCGGCCGAAAGAGCCATCTTCTTGATACTGTTTTTCATGATTTGCTTCTCCTTTGTCAAACGGACAGATTATTTGGTGCCGGGACCTTCCCGGACGTGCTGTTTACTAAACTGTTGAGAGCATCTGCCCCGTCCGTTAGGAGCTTGTTAGCAGTTTGTGAGGAGTTAGTAAAAACAGAGCGTTACATTTAGAAAAAAATTGAATTGGCCCTGTTCTCTCTCTAAAAGGGA
>JAFDBW010000326.1 GCA_019313105.1 Deltaproteobacteria bacterium
CGCAACCGGCAAACCATCAATCAATGCAAGTGGATGCAGGGGTTGCGGCCCCTGACGCCGCCTTACTTTCTTTGCTTGTGCCAAAGAAAGTAAGCAAAGAAACACACCCGGTACGAGTTATAGACATAGGGTTACCCATGTCCTTGACTTCTACACCCCAACGCCTTGTCCGCTACGCGGGTTCCCGGTGCCGAAAAGATGAACGTCGGCAGTGCGAAAACTCGGCTGGCGCCTCAGACAGTTCGCCCTGCTGATCGACGTTAATCATTCGTCACAGGCGGCGGCACCAGGGGGAATAAAGTCAAAGGCATAATCAGAAAGGGCAACAGATGAACCATCTGTTGCCCTTGTTGTCATGAACTCTGGCCGATCTTTGTCCGCAGCAAGAGGAAGAGCCAGGGTTCCCCCTGGCCTCTCCTCGCTTACATCTGCTATTTGCGTTGGAAATCGCTTGAAGAGAAGCTGTATTTGAAGTTCATGTGATCTGTATAGGTCCCTTCGAGGATGGCGACCACATCTTCAGTGAAGACGAGTTCCTCGTCAGTCGGGATGACAAAGACTTTTACCGGCGAATCAGGAGTGGTGATGACGCTTTCCTCTTTGCGGGTCATGGTGTTCCGGTTTTTCACCCGGTCGAGGATGATCCCCATAAATTCGAGACCCTCCAGTGCCTTCTCGCGAATCAGCCAACCCATCTCGCCAACTCCCGCAGTAAACACTACGGCATCGATGCCCCCGGTTGCCGCGGCATAAGAGCCGATATACTTCTTCAGCCGATAGGCCTCCACATCCAGGGCCAGCTGGCATCTCGGACAGCTGCCGTCCTCGGCACCCTCAATGACATCCCGGCGATCGGTAAATTGGCCGGTTATCCCGAGAATGCCGGCTTTCTTGTTGAGAACGCTGTCGATCTCTTTCGGGCTCAAACCTTCCTTTTCCATGATGAACCCGGGGATGGCCGGATCAAGGTCGCCGCAGCGGGTGCCCATGACAGCGCCCTCGAGCGGTGTCAGTCCCATCGATGTGTCGACGGAGATGCCGTTTTTGATCGCTGTGTGGGAGACGCCGTTACCGATGTGCATGGTGATGATGTTGCAGTCTTTCGGGGCCTTGTCGAGCATAACGGCAGCGCGCTTGGAAACGTAAAGGTGGCTGGTGCCGTGGAAGCCATAGCGGCGAACGCCGTGCTTTTCGTACCATTCGTAAGGGACCGCATAGGTATAGGCGGCCTCTGGCATGGTCTGGTGAAAGGCCGTATCGAAAATCGCAATGTGGGGAACCTCGGGCAGGACCGCCTGGGCCGCTTCGATTCCCGAGATGTTCGGCGGGTTGTGCAAAGGTGCCAGGTGCTGGACATCCTTGATCGCCTGGAGGACGTTCTCGTCGATTTGGACCGAGCAGGTGAATTTCTCCCCGCCGTGCACGACGCGGTGACCGACAGCGGATATCTGGGTAATTTCGCTGACCACACCATACTTTTGATCGGTCAGGGTCTTGATGATCAAATGAATCGCAACCTGGTGATCGGGGCATTCATATTCTTCACGGTAGGTTTCCCGCCCGGGGACTTCATGAATGATGAAAGAGTCGCCAATCGTGACACGCTCGACCATGCCCTTGGCGATCACTTCCTTCTTCTCCCAGTCGTAGAGCTGGTATTTTACCGATGAGCTGCCGCAATTCAGGGCTAGAATATCCATATCCACTTCCTCCAGATTTAAGGGTTATTGTTTTTTTTAAAAATTGAAAAACAAAATGCTGTTTTAAAGCTAAAATTTTAGTCGGGTTTAAATTTTTGTTAAGTCAGGTTTTATCTGGCCTAGGAGGCTTAAAACATGTTGTGAAAGCCTAATAGAAGGTTGGCAAAATTGCAAGTATTTTCAGGTTTGGAGGTTTCGCTGTTTGGGCTGGACAGAATTGGTCTGTTGCGGTAAACTCCCCCCGAAAAGTTTCGGCACCAACAAATTATCAAGAGGAGGAAAGTTCCATGGCCTACACAATCAACGATGAGTGTATCAATTGCGCCGCCTGTGCAGACACCTGCCCGGTTGACGCGATCAGCGAGCAGGGTGACGTGCATGTGATCGACGCCGCACTCTGCACCGACTGTGGTGCTTGTGTTGACAGCTGCCCTGTCGACGCGATTGAAGCTCCCTGAGCAACAATGTAATTTTAGGGTTGGATGCAAAAAGTAAAGGCCGCACCTGTTTTTCAGGTGCGGCCTTATTTTTATATTGATTTTGCTGTTCGTTTAACCTCCGCCGGGCTTTGAATCAACCACCTCGACGTTGATCGTGGCGATATCGGCTGGCAGGTTGCGGAAAACGATGGTAAACGGGATTGATCCTCCCGAGGCGATGTTCATGTTGGAAAGGCTGTCGCCAAATTCATTATTCATCGCTTCTTCAATAGCACTGAATGACATATTTGCCAGCTCTGCATTATTTAGAGCGTTGCCGCAGAAGACCGTTTGCTGCAGGAGGGTTTTCCCTTTGGCGTCAACCAGGGTTCCTTTGATGGTGATCGATGAGCGACTACTCGTGTGGTTATTGACCGCGGATCCCTGGATGACCAGCATCTGGCCGGCCTGACCATTGACATACGAACTGCCGCTGATGTTAATAGCGATTCGATCTCCCGGTGCAAACTCCTGGCTCTCACCGATGTAATCTTTGAGGAATGGCAGGTATTCGGCGACGGCATTCAGGTTGAGAGAACCTTGCTGCATGAACAGGAAGCCGGCCGCACCGCCCAGAACAACCAGTAGCAGAACCAGCAGGAGCACGATTCGCGACAGGGAGCTCTTTTTAGGGGGAGGAGGGACCGGCAGCGGCTCTTCATTATCATCGTCACGGGAGAGCGGTGGGGTCTGCTCGCGCCGAATGAAAGACTCCGGCTCGTCCTGTGTCCCCACGATGGCTCCGGCTAGGGGATCGTCGGTCTGTAACGTTGGCGCGACACTGTCGTCATCATAGCTGGAGAAGTCGATTTCGCCAAACTGCAGGTCCGCTTCTGACGAATCTTTGGGCGCGCTCTCCGGTCGGGCTGTATCGTTGTCAAACTGGGGCTCATCGAAATCAAAGGAATCGCCGGCAGGCGCATCATCGTCCCATTCAGAAGCGGAGTCACTGCCGCGCTGAACGCCGTCATCAAAGCTGAAAGCGTTATCGTCATCCTGGTCCTCGAGGGCAAAGTCTGCAGGCTTCTGCTCAGTCAACTCTTGCGCACTGTCATCGCCCTTTTCAAAAGTAAACCCTGAGGTTTCTTCGGTCTCATCGTCGGTTGATTCGAAAGAGAATTCTGCGACTCCTGTCGATGTCGCGACTTCGGAGGTCTGGGCCGGACTTACCTCTTCACCAATGAGACCGGAGTCATCACCAAAGTCGAATTCGACGGGGCCACCAGGCTCTATGGTCTCCTCGGACGCTTCAGGGAAATGGCTGGCTTGATCTTCCGGTGGTCCCTCTGGAGTCTCTTCAGCACTGGTTAAATCGTCTTCGGCGGGTTGGCTGGTATCGGTAAAGGAAAACTCTTCGGCAAGCTCATCGCCGGCATCGGCCTCGCCCATCTCCTCTTCCAGCCCGCTGAAATCAATTTCATCACCCTGTGCCTGGGCAGCAGGCTCGGAGATGTTTTCCGCTTCTGTTGTTGGAGCCGGTTCTTCCTCTTGTTCGAAGGATTCCTCTTCAGGTGCGGAGTCACCCTGTTCCGGGATGTCACTGGGAACCGCTGTTTCGTCAGGAGTCTCTTCGGACACCGCCTGCATGTTGAAGGAACCAAAATCTACGGTCTCTTCCACGGGCTCCGGTTCGGCCGGGGTGACGGTGAATATCTCCTTGCACTTCGAACAACGGACTTTGGTGCCGCCGGGCTTAATTTTTTCATCTGCCAAACGGAAGCGGGTTTGACATGCTTGGCACTGAATGATCATTCAGTTTCTCCTGATTGTAAATTCAGACGTTCTCGACGACACGGATGTCGGGCAAGTCACGATATCTTTCGTCAAAGTCCAGACCGTAGCCGACGATAAACCCATCGTCCATGGAAAACCCGATGTAGTCAACCGGGACATTGGTTACCCGGTGGGCCTGCTTGTCGATCAGAGTGCAGATCCGCAAGCTGGCAGGCTGGCGGTTCAACAGTATGCTACGCAGTGATTCCAGGGTTTGACCACTGTCGACGATGTCCTCAACGACCAAAACATCCTTGTCCTTGATCGACATCTCCAGATCCTTGCGAACTTCAATAATCCCGGATGACTGGGTCGCGGAGCCGTAGCTGGCCAAGCGTACGAAATCGATGACGGTTGGAGATTTGACGGCCCTGACCAGATCGGCAATAAAAAGGAAAGAACCCTTAAGCACCGCGATCATCAAGATCTCACGGCCATCGTAATCCCTGTCAATCTGGGCGGCGAGTTCTCTGACTCTGGCAGCAATTTCTTCTGCAGAAAAAAGTTGTGTTAATGAATGCTTATTTTTAGAAGTGTTCGGACTCGCCATGATCGGCTATTCTATAGCAAAGCGGTCGGTTTATGTCAATTTTTTCACAGCAGCAAAATCCTGGTCGGGTACTGTAAAATCCTGTGTTATACTCATCGGCAAAAGGAACCCTTGGATATGCCGCCATTTCACTCCGGGAGTATTTCGATGCGCACCATAGTTTGCACAGTTGTGGTCTTCCTGATCGGTCTGTACGCTTCTCTCGCCTGCGCCGCTCCGGACATGGCGTTCACCAGCACACAATTTGATTTCGGCAAAGTTTTCCAGGGAGACAAAGTCCTGCATACGTTCGAATTTGTCAATGCCGGTCAGGACCCCCTGTTGATTGACCGGGTGCGTAGCTCCTGTGGCTGTACCGCCGTTCTGGTTTCGGAAAAGAACCTCGCTCCCGGTGCAAAAGGCCAGGTTCAGGCGAATTTTGACAGCGCCCGTTTCCGTGGCACAGTAAGCAAAACGATTTACCTGTACAGCAACGATCCGGTGAAGCCGGTCATGCAACTTAAAATCAAGGGCGAGGTGATCGAGATCGTCGCCGTAGAACCTGAGCAGGTCAATTTCGGTACGGTGGCTGGCGACCAGACCCTGGTATCGAAGGTCGTGTTTCGCAACCAGGGCGAAAATCAGTTAACCATCGGGAAGCCGAGTACCACAGCAATCGAACTTCAAGCTGAAATGTCGGAA
>JAFDBW010000327.1 GCA_019313105.1 Deltaproteobacteria bacterium
ATACCGGCTCATCAAATACCGGCTCATCAAATACCGGTGCATCCTGAACCTCTTGCTCAGCTGCAGCTTCGGCCGATTCCTCGACATCAACTGTTTCTTCCGCAGCAAAGGTCTCTTCATCGGGGGCTGAGTCACGGGACCATGTGGTCAGCGTCGGCTCCTGGGGGAGAGGTTCGAGGTCTTCCGCATCGATGATATCGCCTTCATCGAGCGGTATAATTTCTCCCTCGGCCGTGTCAAAGGCATCCAGGTCGGTTCCTTCAGCCAGCGAGACCGGCTCTTCGACTGCAACGGACTCCGGCTCCGCAAAACTGAAATCTTCCGCGACGTCTTTGGCGGTTTCATCGTCCAACGTATAGGTTTCTTCGACCTCAGGCGTGACAACCTCCGGTTCTGCAACAACATCACTCCAGTCATCGACTGCTGCGGTCGGCTCAGGGGCAAAAGCCGGAGTCTCTTCCGCAAAAGAGATATCACCAAACGCCTCCTCGGAGACTTCTGCGGCTTCCGGCTCAGTCGTGGGTAGCTGGTCAAAGTCTTCCAGAGTGGATCCTTGCGGGGCAAGTTCCGGCACGGCGAAGGTTTGCGCTTCAGAAGCTGAGGGCGGAGAAGAATTGAGCAATTCTGAAACTTTATCGATCAGATTCTGTGATTCGAAGGGCTTCTCGATCCAGGCGTTCGCCCGGCAATTCCTGGCCTTCTCCTCATCAAAAGGTTCAAACGAGCCTGCCAGAAGCAGTACCGGAGTATGCTGCAGATCAGGGTCCTGCCTGATGGCGGCGGTCAACTCATAACCATTCTTACCCGGCATATACACGTCAGCCATAACCAGGTCGGGCTTTAGTTCCTGGGCCTTGGCCAGAGCGGTATCACCATTGTCAGTGATGGTCAGATCATAATCCTCATGTGCAAAGGTAATCTGGATGACTTTCTGAATCGTTATACTGTCGTCAGCCAACAGCAGTTTCTTGCTCATGCCAATCTCCTTATTCCTTCAGCCCGCATTGCTTAAAATTTTCATGCAACATCCTGCAAATAGCCGTAAAGGCGCTAAAAAACTATCATATTGCCTTCTCGGGTGTCAAGCTTACATGAAGGGGCAGGCCATAAAGTCGCCAGGTTGTAAAGCTCTCAAGAGAGAACGGTTCCTGCCTTCCATTCTGATGACCCTGAACCGATACAGCTCCTGTCAAATGGCTTTCCACGGTTGCGGGAAAAAGAGCTTTTGATAAAGGCTCATGGCATAGCGATCTGTCATGCCCGCAAGGAAGTCTGCGACGGCAACTTCTGTGACCTCCCCATTAATATTATCGCCCCCATGCAGAGACAGGCTGTCGGGGTTGGTGACAAAATATTCGAACAACTCCCGGAGAACACGGCTGGCTTTGCGGAACTCATCTTCGACAGCATGGGCTCGGTAGACATTGGCATGCAGCCAGTCCCTAAGTTCAGTCACTTTTTCAGCAACGGCAGCGGAAAGCTGTACGGCTTCACAGCCCGAGGCAAGGGTCGTTTCGATCAGATCGGTGACCATGGTGTTCAACCGTTGGGAATTTTTTACCCCGAGGGTCGTCCGCAAATGCCGTGGCACATCACCGGCGCTGACCAATCCACCACGGATTGCATCATCGAGATCATGATTGACATAGGCGATGACGTCGGATAGGCGGACCAACTGCCCCTCGAGCGTTGCCGGAAGATCGGACCGGGTCCGACCCAGCAGTGCTCCCCGGCCCTTGGAATGATGCATAATCCCGTCCCGGACTTCCCAGGAAAGATTCAACCCGGCTCCATTTTTCTCCAAGAGCTCGACCACTCTCAAGCTCTGGTTCACGTGGTGGAAGCCATCCGGCAGAAGTTCGTCCAGGACGCGCTCTCCCGCATGGCCAAACGGCGTATGCCCGAGGTCATGACCCAGGGCAATCGCCTCCGTGAGATCTTCATTCAGACGCAGCGCCCTGGCCATGGTCCTGGCGACCTGGCTTACTTCGAGAGTGTGGGTCAAACGGGTACGATAGTGATCACCCTCGGGAGAAAGGAATACCTGGGTCTTGTACTTCAGTCGACGAAAAGCCTTGCTATGGAGAATCCGGTCCCGGTCAACCTGGAAAATCGTCCTCACCGGACAGGCTTCTTCATCAATCACCCGCCCTCTGGATGCCAGACTGTGGCAGGCACGATCACAGAGCATGTTTTTTTCCGCCGACTCATTAACCTCTCTTATAATCATCTATCATCTCCGAAATAAACAGTTATTAAATTTAAAGAATAATTACTATACCCTCTTGTACTTTAACAATATTCTTGTTAATAAGTGATAGATAAAGAACAGTCAATATCACATTAAATATTATTAGGCTTGATTATACATAAAAATCTAGTATCACTATAGTTGGCTTTATTATACTTTCAAAAAAAACTTTTCTAAGAACCGGAGGAGAACATGGCAACAATTCTTGAAATGGCTGCAGATATCGTTGCAGCACATGCATCAACAACAAATATGACCAAAGAGGAACTCGTTTCTGAGCTGAATGAAATCTATAATGCTCTTAACACTCTTGAAAAAGGGGATGCACTTACCGACAGCGTTGAGGAAGAGAGTGTACCTGCTGTCACACGTAAAAAAGCTTTCGGTAAAGATAATATATATTGCATGATTTGTGGCAAGGGATTCAAAACCCTGTCACGCCACCTGAAAACATCGCACCAGATGTCCGCATCGGAGTACCGCAAGCAATTCGACATCCCACGCTCACAGTCCCTTGCTGCGAAAAATTATTCTGACAAACGCCGCCAGATGGCGATCGATCGCGGGCTCGGTGAGAAACTCGCCAAGGCCCGGGCTGCCCGCGGTAAAGGCAAAAAGAAATAACCCAACGCGAGCAGGGAGTCTGAAGAGCTGTACAGAAGAGCTCTTCACGCTTTCTTTCTGGACATCCAACTAGCCTCACCCGTTAGAGGACACTGCATCGTAGATCGAAGCTTAACGCCCTAACCGGGTTGCCGTCGGCGTTCTGGATCTCGACTCGCCGGGAACCTGGCGAGTCCTCGATCAGCTCCTTGACCGACCGGGTTCTCCAGTTCGGCGATTTCACCGACAGCGGTTTCACCCTGCGCATCGACAACCCGGGTGGAACACGATATTGTGCCGCTCTGTCTCGGCAATACTTCAAGAAGGTCAATAGGTTCCCAGTCAATAACAGCTGCCGTCAACACGGCATCGGTGATCTTTGCTGCGAGCACAGGAGGAGATCAACATCGTACTGAAGGTCACCAAAACAAGCGATTGCGCTCCATAAAACTTTCTCCTTTTCTGAACTCGTCGAATACGTTAAATTGCAGAACATTTGAATCGGGGGGGAAGGCAGAGAAAACATCTTCACTAACACAGCCCCCGGTAAAGAAAAAAATGCTTATGAAAAGTATCCTTGTCGCAGACAATCGCGCCGAACTGCTCGCGACCATCGAACCGATCCTGAAACACTGGGGCTACCGTGTCCTGTCGACACGCAGTGCTGAACAGGTGGCCACCTTCCTCGAAGAAAGCAAACCCTGCATGCTGGTCATCGGCGAGGAGTTACTGGCCGACCCGCACCTTGCCCTCAGCAAAGACGTTTTAGAAAGCGTTGAGCATGGCGACCTGCCCTGCGTCGCACTCAGGCAGGAGGATTTTGAAGGCGCCGCGGTTACTCCAGATGAAACCATAGATGTCCCGTTGGAACTATTCGGGCTTTTCTCGTTTATACAGCGCAAGGTGGAAAAACACCCGCGCCAGAATCTCCGGCTCCAGGTGAGGCTGCCCGGCATGTACAGTATTGAAGAAGAGGACTTTATCCTGGCAGACGTATTAAGCTTGAGTATGGACGGGCTCTTTTTTAAAACCGCCACCAGGCTGAAAAAGTGCGACCGGTTAAACGTTGTCTTTCCCCTGTTTGGACAAGGCACGGAAATCGAGGTCAAATCAACCGTTCTGTATTCGATCGAACCCGGGGCGGGCAACAATTACTTTCAGGGGTTTGGCGTCGGCTTCGACGAGATCCCCGCTACACACCGCGAACAATTGCAGAAATTCATCAGGGACCGCTTCCTCAAAGAGGTGTCCTCGCGCCAGGACGGAGTTGGTGATTTTGTCAAAGAGCACCTCAAGAATTAACGGCACACGCCAAACCAAGCAATCGTATAAAGCTCTCTCCGGCGACTTTTCCGGAAATCCGGAAATAATCAGCCAAAGTCGCAGCAATGTCGGCAAATGACTGACGGTCTCCCAAAGAGGTCCCTCTCTCCATAGCTTTTGACCAAAACAGTGCAGGAACGTACTCGCGCGTGTGATCACTGCCCGGTGTTGTCGGGTCGCAGCCATGATCGGCACAGATCACCAGCAAATCGTCGGGTCGCATTGCATTGAAAAGCTGCGGCAACCATGCATCAAACTCCTCCAGCGCGCGACCAAAGCCGAAAGCGTCTTGGCGATGCCCGTACACCATATCGAAATCGATCAGGTTCGCCATCAGCAACCCTCGGTCCAGGTCCGCCAGAGCTGCGACAATCTTTGCCATGCCATCATCATTACCGACTGTTGCGACACTTCGGTCAATTCCACGCCCATCGAACAGGTCGCTGATCTTGCCCACGCCCGAGACCGTATAACCACTCGCATTCAGACATTCCAGGAGAGTTGCTTGCGGGGGCGGGACGGGAAAATCCTTGCGGCCTGGGGTACGTCGGAACCCCTCCCGGGGGTCTCCAATAAACGGTCGTGCAATCACCCGGGCAATATCGTATTCGTCGGACAAAACCCTGGCTGCCCGACATAAATCGTATAACTTTTCGAGCGGCATGACATCTTCATGTGCCGCGACCTGGAAAACTGAGTCAACACTCGTGTAGAGGATCGGTCGTCCGGTCCTCACATGTTCCGCACCATACGCCTTGAGAATCGAGATGCCTCCGGCCGGGACATTGCCCAGGGGCTGCAGACCGGAAATTCCTGCAAACTTTCTGACCAGTTCGGAAGGGAAACCCTGTGGGTAGGTTGCAAAAGGCTTGTCCACCACGACTCCGGCCAGTTCCCAGTGACCGATAATGCTGTCCTTGCCGGAGGATTTTTCGGCGAGGCGGCCGTAGACACCGCAAGGGGCATCGGCAGGTGGAACTCCTGCAATCTCGGCAAGGCCGCCAAGACCGAGCTGCTGCAGGTTGGGCAAATTCAGGCCGCCGCAGGCCGCCGCGACGTGAGGCAGGGTGGCCGCATTCTCATCGCCATAGACCCCAGCATCGGGGAGAGCTCCCAGGCCAACACCGTCGAGAACGATCCAGATGACACGCCCATTTTGCAGCGTCATATCAGGTCCGCACTGTTCCGCCATTGCTGCATGATCTTGACGCCGGCACTGGTGCCGATACGAGTCGCGCCAGCAGCCAACATCGCTTGGCAGGTCGGCCAGTCGCGAATACCACCTGCCGCCTTGACGCCGATCCTGCCGGCAACCGTGCGGAAAAGCAGACTGACATCTTCCAGGGTCGCGCCCGAGGCGGCGAACCCGGTTGAAGTCTTGACATAATCAGCACCGCTTTCAGCGACGATCTCAGCCAGATTGCGTTTGACCGCCTCATCAAACAGGCAGCACTCGATAATCACCTTGACCAGACCGCTATCGGTGGCCGCAACGATCTTGCGGACCTCGTCACGCACAGCCGCATAATCCGTGATGCGCGCGGCACCGAGATTGATAACCATATCGACTTCACCAGCACCGGAGGCGACCGCCTGGTGCGCTTCGAACACCTTGGCTTCGGTGGTTTGATAGCCCAGCGGGAAGCCAACCACGGTGCAGACCGCGACCTCGGATCCATACAGGAGCCGGCTGGCTTGGGTCACGAAAACCGGAGGCACACAGACCGAGGCGAAGCCATGTTCTACTGCCTCCTCGCAGAGCGCGGCAATCTCACCCTTGCTGGCATCTGGTTTGAGCAGGGTATGATCGATAAAATTTGCCGGAGAATCCATAACGCAAACGTCCGTTCAACTGCCCCCGGGTCGGTCTCTTTTATCAGGTTCGGTAAGCGGCATTGATCTTCACATAGTCATAGGAAAGGTCAGAGGTGTAATAATAAGCGCTGCCGTCACCGGAGCCCAGGTTGACCGTTACTGTGAATTCCGACTTCTTCAACACTTCGCTGGCGATTGCCTCCTGTTCCGGGCCCAGACCGAGCCCGTTCTCGACCATTGCAACATGATCGAAACTGAGACTGACCTGATCGGGGTCCATATCGATCCCCGCATAACCTACCGCGGCAATAATTCGTCCCCAGTTGGCATCTTCACCGAAAAAGGCCGTCTTGACCAGTTGCGATGTGGCAACGCTACGGGCTGCAACGAGGGCATCGGCATCACTGCCTGCGCCTTCTATCTGAATCCGCACCAGTTTGGTGGCGCCTTCGCCATCGCGGGCAATCATCTTTGCCAGCTCGAGCAAGACCTCATCAAGAGCACGATCAAACTGCTCCAGTTCAGGTGAGCCTGCTGCGATCGTGTCATTGCCCGAAGCACCACTGGCCAGAAGCAGAGCCATGTCATTGGTCGAGGTGTCACGATCAACCGTGATGCGGTTGAATGACGCATTGACAGATTTCTTCAGCGAATCGCCAAGGAGGCCATCTGCCAGGGCGGCATCGGTCATGATGAATGCCAGCATGGTTGCCATATCAGGATGAATCATGCCGGCACCCTTGGCCAGGCCAAGGATAGTGATCTCTGCCCCTCCGAGGTTGATGGTCCGGCCGCACATCTTCGGAAATGCGTCGGTTGTCATCATTGCCCGGGCGACGCCGTCAAACTGGTCGTTGCCCAACATTCTGCAGAGGGTCGAGACGTGTCCGTCAAAGCAGTGCATCGGCAGTGGCACGCCGATCACCCCTGTTGAGGCAACGGCAACAAATTCCGGAGCGATATCCAGTGCCTCGGCGACCAGGTCGCCGCAATATTTCGCATCCTTAAGACCCTTTTCACCGGTGCAGGCATTGGCATTGCCGCTGTTGATGAGGATCGCTTGACAGAGTCCATGACTGACCCTAGATTCGGTCAGCTTGACCGGGGCAGCGACAACCTTGTTGGTCGTAAAAACACCGGCGCACTCAACAGGCTGGTCGGCACAGATCAATGCCATATCCAGCTTGCCGGACTTCTTGATCCCCGAGCTGCATGCCGAGGCCCGGAACCCTTGAGGAACATCTAACGTCGATTCAGCCATGATTCAACTCCATTTCGATTTCCACGATTGGTATCAGAAGCGGAAACGAAGTCCTCCCCCACACCCTCAACCGGTTCGAGATAAACCTCTCCATGCATCTGACACGGCAGAGATCTGCGCATCCGGCCAGACATCACGAACCTATGCCAGGCAACCAAAGACTGTCTCGACAAGTAGTAAATTCAACCTGCGTGCATCGGGGGCCGTGACCAAGCCGTCTCTCCGTTTCTTGTTGTGCTTTTACTGTCCGCAACATTTCTTGTATTTTTTGCCACTCCCGCATGGGCAGGGTTCATTCCGCCCGACCTTGTCTTCCTCGCGCTTGACAGGACTTTGCGTAGCGTTCTGCGGACCACTTTGACGGGTAAGAGCAAGTCGCTGACGACGTTGCTCGGCTTCCATCTCTATGACTTCCTCTTCACGCGCCAGTTGAACGAGGAAAAGTTTCTGTGAAACTTCCTGCCGGATACGCCCCATCATCGTCATGAACAGGTCGTAGGCTTCGCGTTTATACTCTTCCTTTGGGTTACGCTGCGCGTAGGCACGCATGCCAATCCCCTCTTTGAGGTGGTCGATGGAGAGCAGGTGATCTTTCCACTGGGTATCGATCGTCTGTAACAGAAGGACCTTCATCAAGTGTTCCAGAACCGGGCTGGTAAAAGATTCCTCCCGTTCAGCCAGGCGCTCTTTCACCTGTGCCTTGAGGTTGGCTTCCAGATCTTCCGGCTTGAGACCTTTGTCCTGTTCCGGCAGCTCCGGCAGGAAATTGAACTGGTTGGCAAAATCGATTGATAGGGTCTTCCAGTCCCATTCGCTGGCAGGGGTCTTTTCCGGACAAAATGTCGCCACAATATCTTCGGTCATTTCATCAAGGATCGCTTCGATGGTTTCGCGAATATTCTCCCCGGCCAGGACTTCCTTGCGCTGCGTATAGATCACCTCGCGCTGACGATTCATGACATCGTCATAGTCAATCAGGTGTTTACGAATCTCGAAGTTGTGCGCCTCAACTTTTTTCTGTGCGCCTTCTATGGCTTTGGAAATCATGCCATGCTCAATAGCTTCTCCCTCAGGAACCTTGAGCTTCTCCATGACAAAGGAAACCCGGTGAGAGCCAAAGATCCTCAACAGGTCGTCTTCCAGGCTCATATAGAAACGACTTTCGCCCGGATCGCCCTGGCGTCCCGATCGGCCACGCAACTGGTTGTCAATACGCCGTGATTCATGACGCTCGGTCCCGAGGATATACAGGCCCCCGGCTTCGAGGACTTCCTGTTTTTCAGCAGCGCAGGTTTTCCTATGCTTTTCCAGGGCCCGTGCGAAAACATCTTCCGGGTTATCGGCAGTATCAGCTTCTCGCCTGGCAAGCAGCTCGGGATTACCCCCGAGGACAATATCAGTGCCGCGTCCGGCCATGTTGGTTGCGATCGTGACAGCGCCCTTGCGACCAGCCTGGGCGACAATCTCTGCTTCCCGCTCATGGTGCTTGGCATTCAATACGTGATGTGGAACCCCACGCTTTTTCAACAGTTCGGAGAGCCTTTCCGAATTCTCGATGGTAATCGTCCCGACCAGAACCGGTTGCCCGGTCTCATGGCGCCCGTAAATGTCTTCGATCACCGCCGTGAACTTTTCCTTTTCCGTCTTGTAAATGACATCGGCCTGGTCAATGCGGATCATCGGCTGATTGGTTGGGATAACGACCACGTCGAGTTTGTAAATCTGGCTGAACTCGGCCGCTTCGGTATCTGCCGTACCGGTCATCCCGGCGAGCTTCTCGTACATGCGGAAATAGTTCTGGAAGGTAATCGTCGCCAGGGTCTGGTTCTCGCGTTCGATTTTCAGACCTTCCTTGGCCTCAATGGCCTGATGTTGTCCGTCTCCCCAGCGCCGCCCAGGCATCAGCCGACCGGTAAATTCGTCGACAATGATCACCTCGCCATCCTTGACGACGTAATCAACATCACGCTTGAAGATCGCATGAGCCCTGAGTGCCTGGTTGACGTGGTGAAGAATGGCCATATTGCCGGGTTCGTAAAGGTTTTCGACACCCAGGAGTTTTTCAACCTTCAGGACGCCCTCTTCAGTCAGGGTCGCTGACTTGGACTTCTCGTCCACGGTGTAATCCCCAGTGTAGGAACGAAATGTTCGCCCGATCTGGCCCTCGCGATCTTCAATCATCTCGCCTTTCTGCAGACGCGGAATAATTTTCTCGGCAGCGTAATAGAGCTCGCTGGTCGCATCGGTCGGTCCGGAGATAATCAATGGAGTACGGGCTTCATCGATCAGGATCGAGTCAACTTCATCGACAATGGCATAGTAGAGATCACGCTGGACATAATCTTCCAGAGCGAATTTCATGTTGTCCCGAAGGTAATCAAAACCGAATTCATTGTTGGTGCCATAGGTAATGTCGGCTTTATAAGCTGCTTTGCGCTGCTCATCGGTCCGCCCGTGGATAATGCAGTCAACCTCCATTCCCAGGAAGTTATAGACCTTGCCCATCCATTCAGCATCACGCTTGGCCAGGTAGTCGTTGACCGTAATGACATGCACACCTTTGCCGGCGAGGGCGTTGAGATACACCGGTAGGGTCGACATGAGGGTTTTACCTTCACCGGTTTTCATCTCGGCGATTTTGCCAGAGTGCAGGACCATGCCACCGATCAGCTGTACATCGAAGTGGCGCATCCCCAGGGTACGCACTGCCGCTTCACGAACAACAGCGAAAGCTTCCGGGAGAAGATCGTCGAGCTTTTCGCCGTTTGCCAGACGGTCACGGAATTCGCCCGTTTTCGCGGTCAGGGCGGCATCAGTCAAGCTACTGATTTCCGGTTCCAGGGCATTGATCTGCTCAACGATCAGCTGCAATCGTTTCAGATCGCGCTCGTTCTTGCTGCCAACAATCTTTTTCAGCACACTTCC
Organism: Deltaproteobacteria bacterium; assembly: GCA_019313105.1. Taxonomy (GTDB): domain Bacteria; phylum Desulfobacterota; class Desulfuromonadia; order Desulfuromonadales; family BM103; genus JAFDBW01. Next base: position 10,179 of record JAFDBW010000327.1, read on the forward strand.
TATCATCTGGTACTCCGTGACCGGTAAGCTACCGGTGAGATTATCAGTAAAAATTCAGCTGGTTCATGCTAGTCAGAATTGGAAATTTTAACACAGCTGAGATCGGGCTCACAAGGTTAAACAGGCCTGCCGTTGCACGCCAAATAATCATATTTTTTACTGCGATTTTTTCTCAAACAGCAATCCCCGGGAGTGGGCCCGGGGATTGCGGTGTGATCTCTAGTGATGTACAGGAAACTGAACTGGCAGGTTAATTCCAGTTCCCCTTGTTGTAGCTGAAGATATGCCGGTTGGGAATAATTTTGACGACCGCGAACTGACTGTCGTTGAATGCTTTGGGCGTTGCTGCGGAAGACTCCAGAATCTGTTCCTTGTACGAGATAATCCCGACAAACGGGATTGTATTCGACTTCGAGCGCATGACCTTGACTTTCAGGGACGAATCATCGATCTGGTGGTAGCGTGCCAGATATGTGCCGTCCGCCTGCTTTGTGACAAGCATGCGGGAGCGAGAGAATTTATGGTTGCGGTTCAACTGTTTCACCTTGGAGTGGGCGAAGTTTTCAAAGTCCGCATGTTTTTCTGCAAGTTTTTTGTCCGGGGTCGCAGAATTCTGGGTACTCGCCAAGACAGAATCCATGGAAGTCATTGGCAAGCAGAAAGATAGGACGGCCGTAACCAGTATGATTTTGCGCATGATTTGCATCTTGCACCTCCTGTATGGTCATCGTTTCAAGCTAAAAAGAATAGCAATGACCGTACCAGAAAGGGGCATCAACCGATAAACTGCTGAATTTACGCTAGCAAACGCGACATTCCACGTTACTCTCCATGTTTGTAATAAGCCGCCAAATGACATTCTTTGTCAGGCAGCCCTGTGAAATGGACATAAATGTCACATTTTTTGTCACACAATCCATACACTGAAAAACCGGCCAGGCGCATACAGGCGCCTGGCCGGGCATCACATTCAAGAGACGGGTCTGGTTACTTGGACATCATCTCCACTCTTCGATTAAGCTTTCGACCCTCTTTGGTTGAGTTGTCGTACTTGGCCTGGGTTTCCCCGTAGCCCTTGGCCTCCAGTTTGGATGCGGCAACTCCGTTGCTGACCAGCCAGTTTTTGACCGAGGCTGCACGACGCTCGGAGAGACCCTGGTTGTAAGCCTCCGGGCCAGTCGAATCAGTATGGCCGGAGAGGACAAATTTGGTATCAGGCTCTTCATCCAAAATCATCTTGACTTGCTCAAGGACAGGGATCATCTCGTCGGTAATTGCCGACTTGTCAAAACCGAACAGCAGGTTGAAGGTGACCACTTCCTTGGCAACCGGTGCCGGTGCTGGTGCAGGAGCCGGTTTCGGAGCCGGTTTTGGAGCCGGTTTTGGAGCTGGCACCCGCTCTTCGTAAAGCACATCCTTGGCAAACTGGGCCATGGCAGCGTCGGAAGCCAGGGACTTGCCGTCCGCGGCAACACTGCAGCTCGAAAGCTCGCGGATTGCCGAGATGGTCTCCATTCCCGCCGGTTTTTCGGCATAGCTGACTACGTGGATGCAGAGATTGGAGCCGTTTTTATCGTAAAGGTTTTTGGCCTGGGCGACCGGGTCTGTACCGGTATTGGACTCGCCGTCGGTAAAGACGATCAGGGCCGTTTTGCCGGACAAGCCTTCGATCAGAGGAGCAATGTCACCCAGCCCGTCCCCCATCGGAGTCATCTGGTTGAAGGGAGGGGCAACCCCGTCCGCCGCGGGCGAGAGAGCCCCCTTTTTAAAGGTGGCCGGCTGGGTCACCGTCTTGAAGGGAGCAAAAACGGCAACCGCACTGTTGTAGCCAAGCTCAGGTGTCGCTTGTTCCAGACGCTTGACTGCGTCAACTGACTGCTCGAATTTCTGATTCCCGGGTGTCGCCTTTGCCCACGCCATAGATCCCGACTGGTCGATGAAAATCACAAAATTATCGACTTTCTTGACCATCTCCGCTGCAACGTCAGTCGGGGCGACCCAACCGCTGACCAGCAGCAAGGAAAAAACGACCATCCACAATCTGCAAACCTGTTTCATCGCACTACTCCTTTTGTAATTTGAGATCAAAAATAACCCACCTTGGATAGTTTCACAGCTTTGCTTCAAATCATAGCTGAAGGTTTGCAATAGTCAATCGGCTGAAACGATATTTTTTTAGTTAATATGGTAACTTGTATTGCCCTGTATACCGGCTATTGAACGAAGCTTTCTTCTGGCAATGTTTATAGCACCGACGATCAAGCACTCTGTCGCCAAAAAAGACGCAAAAAAGCCCGACATAGCCGGGCTTCGATTTAAACTGTGGACAGGCTGGATTATAGATATTTGCGTGGATTGACAGGAACACCGTTGAGGCGGATTTCGTAATGCACGTGAGAACCTGTAGACCGACCGGTATTGCCAACGGCTGCAATGCGCTCACCACGTCTGACCCGCTGGCCAACTTTCACGTAGTATCTGGAGTTGTGGCCGTAGATGGTGCGATAACCATATCCATGATCGAGGATGACGACCTTACCGTAACCGGGTTCGGTCTTGACGCTGCTGACAATCCCGTCTGCCGTAGCTGTGACCGAAGTCCCGGTCCGCGCCGCAATGTCGAGGCCTTCATGCATCTTGCGTCTGCCGTTGAACGGGTCACGCCGCATGCCGAATGAGGAGGTCAACCAGCCCTTGACGGGCCAGCCGCCAGGCTTGGCTGCAAGCAAAGAGCGCTGGTCGTTGAGAATTCCCTGGATTTCTTCCTGACTTTCACGACGCAAGTCGATCTGGCGACGAACTTCGTCAATCCTCTGCTGGATAACACTGAATTCGCGGTTGACATCTTCCTGAGTGGCGGGGCCACCGACACCGACCATGCTGTCACTTTTCGGCGCCGACAGCTTCGCCATGACACGCACTTTGGCATCATTCTGTGCCAGCACGACAATTTCCTGGCGCAGGTCTTCCAGTTTCACGACCAGTCGGTGCAGCTCTTCGCGCTGTGAGAGATTTTCAACCTGCAAACGCTCCAATTCGTTCTGGTCAAGGTTGGTCAGGACATAGTCAGTAATCAATCCCGCGAGCACCAGGGCCAAAACTACTGCAGCAGCGGCAATCCGCTTAAGGACCGAAAGTCGCACACCAAAGCGGCGTACCTGGTGCGAACCTTCCGGTATAACAAGTATGGTAAAACGTTTCTCAGACAATACTTAAACCTCCCAAAAACCCTACATTTACCCGATTCTGACGCTCATTAATAAAGGATTGATGAGCTCACTGTCAAGACTAAATGGCAAATTACCAGGAAACGCCCCGGTGCTGAGCGCCGAATCAGCCATTCTAAAGAGACCGGCTGAGGGCAATTTCATCGCACTCGGGAAATTTTGCACACTTGATGCAATCTCCCCAGATCTTCTGGGGGAGCTCCGATTTCTCAATCACTGAAAAACCAAGCTTCTCGAAGAACGCCTGCTGGTACGTTAATGCAAAAACCCTGCCTATTCCAAGAGTTCGGGCTTCGGAGAGACAGGCCTCGACGAGATGCTTACCGATGCCGCGCCCGGCAAAGCTTTCATCGACAACCAACGAGCGAACCTCGGCGAGGTCTTCCCAGCAGATATTCAGTGCCGCTGCCCCGACGACCCGGTCTCCTTCAACAAACACGTAAAAATCCCGGATGGCCTCAAAAATTTCCATAAGTGATCGAGAAAGGACCAGACCATCCTTTGCATAGTTAAGCAACAGTCGATGGATCTGACGCGCGTCTTGTAAAATAGCCTTGCGAATCATTCGTTCCTCCAGTGCGGTCGGTTGGCTCATCAGCTTTTCGACGACACGTCAATCAGCTCCTTCGCGTGCAGGATGGTCTGTCCGGTCACCTGTGCCCCTCCGAGCATGCGCGCCATTTCCTTGACTCTGTCATCACCGGACAGCTGTTCCATCACGGCGATGGTTCGTCCTTCTACTTCATGCTTGGTGACACGATGGTGGTGGTCGGCAAAGGCTGCGACCTGTGGCAGGTGCGTCACACAAAGAACTTGCGCGGAACGGCTCACCGACTGGAGCTTTCTGCCGACGGCCGTGGCGGCGGCGCCACCGATACCGGCATCCACTTCATCGAAGATAATAGTCGGCACCAGCCCGGCATCCGGAGCAATCCGCCTGAGTGCGAGCATCAAGCGCGACAATTCACCACCGGATGCGACTCTGGTCAGGGGCATGAGAGGCTCTCCCGGGTTGAGACTGACCATGAACTCAAGCCGTTCGAGACCATCCGGACCTGGTTGCTCAAGAGCTGTCAAGGCAACTTCAAATGAAGCACCGGACATGGCCAGATCGCCAAGCTCGGCGACCAGCGCCCTGGCCAGTGTGGCAGCGGTCTTGCTCCGCATGGCGCTAAGACTCTGCCCCAGCGAACCGGTCTGCTTTTTCAGGGCAGCGAGTTCTTCAAGCAAACTGACACGGGTTTCGCCGGCATTTTCAAGTTGTACGATCTCCCGGTCGTAGGCTTCCTTGAGCTCCAAGATCTCGCCGATTGTCGGTGCATACTTGCGTTTCAGTCGATTCAACAGGCCGAGGCGCTCTTCGACCGCATCAATGCGGTCAGGTTCAAATGATGCGTCGGTTAGATAGGAACGCATTTGCACGGCAACATCTTCAAGCTCAAAAAGGTTACGCTGTACAGTCTCGGAAAGGGTCGCCAGCTTTTTATCAACCTCTACTACCGCCTGCAAATCGGTCGATAAGGAGCCCAGGACTTCGCATACCGAACCGTCGCTGTCGTAAAGGGCGTCATAGCCTCCCCGGGCCACGGCAACCAGTCGCTCGGCATTCTGTAGCAGCAGTCGTTCTGCGAGGAGCGCTTGCTCCTCTTCAACGGACAACTCTGCATCGGCAATTTCCGCAGACTGATGCTGCAGGAAATCGAGCCTCTGCTCGCGGTCCCTTTCTGCATTTTCAAGTTTTTCCAGCTGCCGCGTCACGGCTTGCATCTTCTGGAAGGACACGCGATAAGTTTTCACATGCCCGTCGAGTGAACCGAATCGGTCAAGGATAGCCAGGTGGACATTACGCTGCAAAAGGTGCTGGTGCTCATGCTGGCCGCAGACCGCCACCAGTTGTTCGGTCAGAGGCTGCAACTGTGCCAGGGTGGCCAGATTGCCGTTGATGTAGGCCCTGCTGCGACCACCACCCTGGACGATCCGTCGCAACACGAGTTCCTCGTCGACCGGGAAGCCGGCCTCGTCAAAAGCCCGTTGGACGTCATCCTGTCCTGACAGATCAAACAGGGCCTGGACAGTCGCCTCATCGGCGCCTGCCCTGACCAGATCAGGTCGGGCACGATCGCCCAGGAGCAGGCCGACTGCATCGAGAATAATCGACTTGCCCGCACCGGTCTCACCGGTGAGGACATTAAAGCCCGCATCGAACTGGACTTCAAGGCGATCGATAATGGCAAAATTGGTGATGGTCAGGTTGAGGAGCATAAGATCAGTGACGCATGACGCGTGACGCGTGATGAGATAGAATCAAAAACCACAGCAACGGTTGAACCACAGAATATAATTTCATCGTCAATACATGAGTCAGTATCAAAAAAGGAATGGTAATCAAATCTTCAGAACACAATGAAATAAAGTGCCTCAAGATTTTCGCGTTCCTCGTCTTGATTCTATCTTTCCCCCCACCGCAGCTTGGTTCGAAGCACCTGAAAGTAATCCTTGCTCGGACTCTTGATCAGCAGTGTGCAATGGTTCGATTTGCGCAGTTCCACGATATCGCCGCACTGCAGGGGCATCCCCTCCTGACCGTCGGCGGTGAAGACCACATCCTGGTCCTGTGACTTGACTGCAATGCGGATCGTCGCTTCGTCCGAGACGACAAGCGGACGGTTGGTCAACGTATGCGGGCAGATTGGCGAAATCACATGGCAATGGTTGCCGGGATAGATAATCGGCCCGCCTGCGGCAAGGTTGTAACCGGTCGAGCCTGTGGGCGTCGACACGATCAGGCCGTCTGCTTTGAATGTGGTCAGGTAATCGTCATCAACCCAGGTTTCCATGTCGATAATACGGGCCAGGGCACCCTTGTTGATCACCACATCATTGAGTACCCGGTAGCGTGCCACGTCCTTGCCCTGGCGCCTGATCACGGCAAGCAGGCGCATCCGCTCGGAAACCATAAAATCGCCCTTGACCACCTGCTCCAAGATCGGAAAAAGCTCCGGGCGGGTGATTTCGGTGAGAAAGCCAAGGCTACCCAGGTTGACACCCAGAATTGGCGTTCGCAGGTCACCAACCAGGCGAGCGACGGAGAGCAGGGTGCCGTCACCGCCCAGCACGATAACCATATCGACCAGCGGCGGGATCGCCTGCCCTGGATAACCTGAGACGCCGGACATGGCATCAGCCAGAGGCTGATCCACAAAAACCTCTATCTTACGCTGGACCAGCCAGGCAGTGACTTCTTCTGCGAGCCGCACTGCATCCTTGTGATGTCGTTTTGCAAAAATACCGATTCGCTTCATAGAAAGCCCTTCCTCCGAAACGCAGCGACTGTACCATAACGCATCGTCAAAGTCTATGACAATCAAGCACTTACAGCATCATTCGCTTGTGAGATGAAGAGTGGTATGTTAGCCTGTCAAGAAACCTCCGCTGAGGCTGAAAATGACATGGAAAACCTGGCCCCTGATGCATACCGTTTCTACCTGAAGAGGCCCTCAGCCGTGCCACGCGCCACGTACCATGCGCCACTTGCCTGAACATGGATCTTTTTGCTTCGTCGGCATCTGCCAAAGCTCCGCCGCCTCTCGCTGAACGAGTGCGTCCGCAGCAACTCGACGATATGGTCGGCCAGCAGCACCTGCTCGGACCGGACAACATCCTGCGCCGCCTGATTGAAAGCGATCATCTTTCATCAGCGATCTTCTGGGGACCGCCCGGCACCGGCAAGACCACGCTCGCCCGAGTTATCGCCAACACCACCAGCTGCGAATTCGCCGCTTTCAGCGCTGTCCTCCAGGGTGTCAAGGAGGTTCGGGAGATCACCGCAAAAGCGAAACAGGAACGCGACTACTACGGTCGACGCACCCTGCTGTTTATCGACGAGATCCATCGTTTCAACAAGGCCCAGCAGGATGCGCTTCTGCCATGGGTTGAAAACGGTGACATCATCCTGATTGGGGCCACAACGGAAAACCCCTCCTTTGAAGTCAACTCCGCCCTGCTCTCCCGCTCCCGGGTTTTTGTCCTGGAACCGCTGGAGCCAACCGACATCAGGCGACTTCTGGAACGTGCCCTGGAGACTGACCAGGAGTTGCTTCGTCGCAAAATCGCTGCGGAGGAGAAAGCCCTTGACCTGTTGGCAGAACAGGCTCACGGCGATGCCCGTATTGCCCTCAACACCCTGGAAGTTGCCGCGAACCTGTGCAGGGAAGCCCTGATCACCCCTGACAACGTCATGGAGGCGCTGCAAAGAGCTCCTCTGGCCTATGACAAAGGTGCTGAGGAGCATTACAACGTTATTTCTGCATTCATCAAAAGCATGCGCGGCTCCGACCCGGATGCGGCGATTTACTGGCTGGCCCGCATGATCGAGGCCGGTGAAGATCCTTTATTCATTGTCAGACGCATGGTGGTTTTTGCTGCAGAAGACATCGGCAACGCCGACCCGCGGGCCCTGCAGGTCGCCGTGGCGGCACAGCAGGCCGTCCACTTTGTCGGCATGCCTGAAGGTCGCATTCCCCTGGCACAGGCCGTCACCTACCTGGCCTCTGCACCAAAAAGCAATGCATCATATGTCGCTATCGGCGAGGCGCAAAAAGAGGTTCGTGCAAGCGGAGCCTTGCCGGTACCGCTGCATATCCGCAACGCACCGACCGGTTTAATGAAAGAACTGGGTTATGGCAAGGAGTATCAATACGCTCACAACCACGATGATGCCGTGGTCACCCAGTCTCATCTGCCCGAGCAGATTGCAGATACGGTCTACTATCGCCCCAAAGATAGCGGGTATGAAAAGACCATTAAAGAAAGACAGGAATGGCTCAAAACTCAAAAAACGGGAAAGGGAAAAAGTAAAAAGGAATAAGGACAGGATATTAAATTTGCAGCCCTCACAATTCTGAATCCTGAATACTGAATGCTTTTAATTTTACAAAATCATGCATGATCTGAGCGCACTACAAGATGTCCTGATATTACTCTGCCTGGCTCTGGCTAACGCCTGGCTTTTCAGCCTGTTGCGTCAGTCGCCAATTGTCGGATACCTGACGACCGGCCTGCTGGTCGGACCTTATGGGTTACACCTGATCAAAGGTGTGCATGAGGTTGAGATGGTCGCCGAGATCGGTGTCGTGCTGCTGCTCTTCACCATCGGCCTCGAGTTTTCCTACAAACGAATCGTCCGACTTAAAAACCTGCTCCTGTCAGCCGGCACCACCCAGGTCGTCGCAACCACTATTGCTGTAGCCTGTGGCACCTACCTGCTCGGAGAACCACCCGTAGCAGCCGTGGTGCTCGGCATGGCAATGGCTCTCTCGTCAACAGCGATCGTCCTGAAACTTCTGCTCGAGCGCGGTGAAATCGATTCTGCTCACGGCCGTATAGCCCTCAGCATCCTGCTTTTCCAGGACATCTGTGTCATCCTCTTCATCGTCGCCCTGCCGATTCTGGGGTCCCGGTCCGGCAGCTTCTCACTTTTGGCGATCGCCAAGTCGGCCCTGATTCTCGGCGGCCTGTACTGTTTGTCAGACACCTGTTGAAGCCATTGCTCCGCGGCATTCTCAGGACTCGTGCTCCGGAACTTTTCCGGCTGACTATTCTGGCCCTGGTCCTGGGCACAGCATGGATTACCGCCCACGCCGGGCTGTCACTGGCCCTCGGGGCGTTTCTCGCTGGCCTGGCCCTGGCTGAATCCGACTCATCACACCAGGTTATGGCCGACATCATTCCGTTTCGGGATGTTTTTCTGGCGGTATTCTTCATCTCGGTCGGCATGCTCGTAGATATAAGGCTGTGGATCACTAACTGGTGGGCGGTTCTGATTGGCATCATACTTTTGAGTCTGGCCAAAACAATTGCCGGAACCCTCGCCGGAATCGTTTCAAAGTACCCCCTGCGAACCGCTCTGGTCGCCGGACTGATGACCTTTCAGGTCGGTGAATTTTCATTCATTCTGATGGCCCAGGCCCGTACCCTCGACCTGATTCCAATCCAGACCTACCAACTGACCCTGTCGATCATAGCCCTGTCGATGATGTTGACGCCGTTGATGTTCCGCATGGCACAACCCTTATCGCTGCGCCTGGCAGGATTGTTCGGCTGGCGCGACCCGGACCCAGTCAGCGATGAACACGAGCGGACTGCCAACCTTGACGGGCATGTGATAATCGCAGGCTACGGTCACGCCGGGCGAAACGTTGCCCGTGCGCTGCGCGACATGTGCCTGCCCTACATCCACATCGAAATGAATGGCGAGATGGTGCGCACGGCCCGCAAATCCGGTGAGATCATCATCCACGGCGATGCAACTGCTCCGGCTGTGCTTGAGGGAGCAGGTATACACAGGGCTAGGGCCATGGTACTGGCGATCAACGACCCGTCCGCGCTCGCCCGTACCGTACCAACCGCCAGAGAGCTGAACCCGGACCTTTACATCGTGGCGCGCACCCATTATGTAACCAATATACAGCCACTGATGAAAGCCGGCGCCAACGATATCATCACTGATGAATTTGGTGCTGGCCTTGAAATGGCCGCATTCCTTTTGAAAGCATTCCAGGTGCCTGAAGGGCGCGTCCTGAAAATCCTCTCTTCATTACGCGACGAACACCAGCGTCGCTACGAGAGACAGGACAGCCAGTCCTCCAACCTGACCGGTTATCTCTCCGTACTCGAAGGGGGCGAAATCGAGATCCAGGCCGTACCCGATGATTCACCTCACATCGGCAGGACTCTCGCTGAACTCAACTTCCGCGCTGTAACCGGTACAACTGTGATGGGGGTTATTCGCAACGAACGGGTAATCTACAGCCCTTCTGCTGAGTTGCGCCTGGAGACCGGGGACACCTTGATGTTGATCGGTGAAGAGCAAGGCTTTCAGATCACCAGGGCGTTCCTGCATGGGCAATCGATAGAGGAGACGAGCAGCTAGTTTTGCCTTGCTGCGAGAAGGATAATCCTGACCCCCGTGCACATAAAAACCATTTTTAGTATAATTAATGTTAATTATACACCTCCGCAGGATCTCTTCGACGCCTACCGCCGATCATCAAGCACACTCATCGACCTGCTCCGATAGTAAAAAACCTCAATTTTCCCTCTAGTATTGTTATTTGTGACAATTGTTCACATTTTTCAAATCTGTATAATCCTTGTCATGACGTCGGTACTGACAGACCGATTGGACAAACTTTTATCTTCGCATCATTTTTGGGTATGGAGGGTGTATGGCCGAAATGAAGAGCGGCAACCTGAAAGTTCTAGTCATAGAAACCATGCAAACGGTCCGTCAACTTATGGCGACCATCCTGGCAGGTGAATACAAGGAATTACTCTTTGCAGAGGACGCAGATGAAGGCTACCGAATCGCCGTGGCCGAACGACCTGATGTGATCATAACCGACGACTTTCTAGCTCGATCGGGAGAGCGTAACGCTTGTGAAAGGGTTCGGGGAAACAGTGATTTAAGAGCCACTCCGGTAATTGTCACGACCGCTCGGGGATCATCTGTCAGTGAACTGACATACTTCGAAACCGGCTGCGACCAGTTGCTCAGGAAACCATTCCGCTGCGAAGACATTCACTACTCGATCAGGAAAGCCATGAAAAAACGGCAACAGGGAAAAGCCGTGATACAGGTATTGTTCAGGTCGGGAGATATCGACATGGTCGATGCACAGAGTCTAGACAGATTGGTCAGTGAGGAGGAACTGCTCTGCTTCAGGCGTCAGGATGGGGTTGCCGTGATTGGCCGAGACCCCGTCAGATCGAACCGGCCCAATGAATATCGCGGACCTGAGCGGCGCAATCGTGGCGATAACCTGGACGACTCATAATTTTTGGGCAGGGGGATGAGCAAGCAAGGTAATGCTTTAAAATGAAATGTTATGTAGCAAATTAAAGCCCGCAGTTTTGCAACTGCGGGCGATTTTTATCCGATTCAAAAATAATCACCAGGCAACACAAAATGCAAACCCAACACTCAAAAAGATCCTTCCCGGGCAACGTCTTCATGGGTTTTGCGATCACTCGGTTTTTCTCCGGCGGCAACTGGCCCGGGCAAAATATCGGCTTCAGCACGATAGCCGACCGCGATAGCGGCCATGATGTCGTACTCCTCAACAGGAGCATTGAGAATTTCATATGCCTTCTCGCGGCTGAATCCGGCCATGGCATGAGCG
>JAFDBW010000328.1 GCA_019313105.1 Deltaproteobacteria bacterium
AGGAAGACTTACCGTTGCTCCCTGAAAGGATCTTGTGATGGATATTTTCACCAGACTGGCTGAAGTCACGCGCCGCGAGAACAGCGCGGGCGACCTGCCCGACTTTATCGTGCCGCTGCTGCTCAAGGTGGCGGAGAATCCCTCCGGGTTCACCGGTCGCGAGGAGCTGGTAGCCGAGTTGGTGATGCGAGTTGAACAGTACCAAACCTGGTCAGAGATGTGCTGCGAAAAACAGGGCTTCAGTCTCGAGGACATCCACCGTACCCTCGATCGACTCAAAGTCAGATATTGAGTCTTCTTACCAACCAGCCGCACTTGCATATCCCATGCAGATTGTCCGCGACGAAATAGCCCGGCACCTGTCACGCTCCGGCGAGGCACGTCGCCTGTTCCATGGACGCGGGCATTGCTTTGCCGACCACAACGATCTGGTGATCGACGCCTTCCCGCCGGTCGTCATGATCACCCTTTACGAGCAGCGCCCGCAGGTCTGGCTGAACGAACTGGTGCAGGTGCTCGACGCGACACTGCTGGAAAGACCGGAGGTCCTCTTCCTGCAAGAACGCTTCCTGCACGACCAACCAGGCCGGCTGCTCAGAGGGGAACTTCCGGACAACCCGGTCGCCGTAGAGGCAGACCTCTGCTACCGCTTACGTCTTGGAGAAGCCCGTAACATAGGATTCTTTCCCGACATGGCCGTCGGCCGCGAGTTGGTCCGGGAAAGAAGTGCGGACAAGAAGGTCCTCAATCTTTTTGCATACAGTTGTGGTTTTTCCGTGGCCGCCCTGGCCGGCGGTGCAAGCCATGTGATCAACCTCGACATGAATCGCAGCGCCCTGGAGCTTGGCAAGCTCAACCACCGACTCAACGATATTGAGCTGCGCCGGGCCAGCTTCCTGCCCCTGGAATTGTTTCGAAGCCTCGGCAGGCTTCGCAAGCTTGGCCCTTTCGACCTGGTGATCTGTGATCCCCCGGCCTCCCAGGGGAAAAGTTTCACTGCCGAACAGCATTGGCCAAAGCTGGTACGCAGCTTGCCGGCACTGGCGGCCCCCGGCGGGGAGGTGCTTGCCTGCCTCAACTCACCTCGTCACGGACCTGACTACCTTGATGGGCTTTTTGCCGCCAATATGCCTGCCGCAGAAAGGCTGGGCCTGTTCACTCCCGGGGAGGATTTTCCCGAGGCGGAGGTATCGGGCGGAGTTACTCTGCACCTGTATCGTTTGCCGTGAACCGGCTCAGTCAATTTCGGCCGAGGAATTTTATAAATTTAAAAGGTTATTTGGAATCTACTGTTGAAATCATCGGATTTGATGTTCCGATAAAATTTTGAACCGATGTTGAAAAATTTGGTTTAAATCTTAGGTAATTCGAGAATGAGTTGCAACAATACTTATAGGAAAGCCTCGACTCAGGAAATGGGTTGGGGCTTTGTTTTACTGTTATTCGTGATTTACAAGAACCTCGGACTATCCTCTGAATCCCTGATATTTTTAAAAAAAGCCACCAGAGTTTATCCCCTAGTGGCCATAATACTGAGAGGAGTTCTGTTTAGTCCGCTATATCCAATTCACGCTTCTTGGTGTAGAGCATGCGGATCTGTTCGTATTCGAACGGCGAGCCGGAACCGTAATAGCGGAACGGAATCCGCTTGCGCCGGTCAACGGCGGTGAGCGCAGTAAAGGCCAGGGTCACATCATCATCATCGACCCAGGCCGGCGGCCCGGCCACCGAGAACGCCACCGCGTCGGTCACGAGCCCGGTGGTGTCGCGCAGGTTTGATGGGCCTAAAACGGGCAAAACGATGTACGGGCCGTGGCCGACCCCGTAATGCCCCAGGGTCTGGCCGAAGTCTTCGGTCTGGCGGTGCATCCCCCACTTGGTCGCCGGGTCCCAGAGGCCAGCCACGCCAACCGTCGAGTTGACTGCGAAACGCGCAAGGGTGATGCCGGTCTGCTTGAACTTCAGCTGCAAGAGGTTGTTGGTGAAGTTGTTGAACTCGTAGACGTTGTCGATGAAGTTGGAGACCCGGTCTTCGACATAGTCAGGCAGTATGAACTTGTAAACCGAAACGATCGGTAGGAAGAGAAACTTGTCGAAGTAGTAGTTGAAGCGATAGGTGCCGCGGTTGAATCCCTCGAGGGGATCGTAGACCTCGACGTCAAGCCGGGTACCCTCGGGGACCAGGTCGGCTTGCTGACGCATCGCCGGCTGGCTGTCCGGGCCGGGCTTCGGCACCGTGCTGCAGCCGCTGACGAATACAACGCTCAACAAGAGCACGAACAGAACCATCTTTCCTTTGCGTGATATCATCATCGATCAACCATCCTGCCCGGCAAAAAAGTTCACCATAAAATCCACGACATCCTGGTGGTTCATGTTGCCGCAATGTCCGCCGGTCGGGAAAATCTTTGCCCGCGACCCGAACAGTTCCTCAAGGTAGTCGATCTCTCCCGGGGCCAGGATAATGTCGTCCTCGTTATGCAGCAGGCCGATCTTTTCAGCGCTGCGCAAGTAGGGTTCGATATTGCGCAGCGACAGCATCTTGATCATCTTCTCTTCGGTCAACGAAGGGTCCTTGGCCCGGAAGTAAGGCACAAAGTGGTCCTCGAAGTAATCCTTGAAGCTGGTGCGGTTGCCGACGATGTAAAAGGGCGTCAATGCCGTTGAGTTGGTCATGGTGACATCGGTCGGCGTGATGAAACCGCCGCCCTTCATGACGTCGGCCGCAAAGACCATGTTCGAGGAATCGGTGCGGAAGGCAACGCCGACCAGCGAAGCGAGAAAGTCTTCCCGCGGCGGGAAACGCTTGTAGGCTTTGTAGATGTATTCGCCGGACAGCTCAAAATAACCCATCTTCTTTTCCGCCGCGGCCAGTCTTTTCATGACCTCATCCATCCAGCTGTCAATGTTATTGATGCCACCTGGAATGTTTTCGGTAAGCATACTGTCTAGGATGTTCACTGATGTGTAGAGATTCACAGGGGGGTTGATCAACAACACGCGCTCAAAGTCAAAAATCTTTTTCTCTTCATCAAGCATCGAGACGAATGCGGCCTGAATGCCACCGAGACTGTAGCCGGTCAAATGAAAACTGGACACCTCGATGTTCTTTTTGACCTTGTCCATGGCTAACTGCATGACCTTGTAAACATCCTTGGCGTCTTCGTACAGGTTTCCGGGAGTCATGGTGCTCGAAGCGTTGACGATGAAATGCATGTGGGTCGGAGAGGTGATCGAGATGACATGGTAGCCGGCCTGGTAAAGAGCCTTTTGCATGTTGAGCATTTTGGGCGAATTAAAACGGGCGCCAGTGCCAGCAATGATGAAAACCAGCGGGGCCTTCTCCTTCTGATAGACCAGCGAGAAGTCCAGGCCGTCCTCATACCAGAAGACTTTTGGTATCTCACGGTCCGGAAAAACCGTCAAGGAAAAGGTCTTGGTCGGCACCTTGTCCGGAATGTCCGCATGGTAATAGCTTGGTAGCTCCATAACGGTTGCTTCCAGCGGATTGACATAGGGATAGAAGTAGGGTTTGTCGGCTGCTATCACCGCGGCTGGGAATCCCAGAAGCAGCGACAACAAAATGATTGCTGACCAACGTCGCATAATTTCCTCCATAGCTGACATAGGAATGTCTGCTTTTATAAAAGAATTCAACGTAACAACCCTGCTTCTTTGAAATAGCGTTCAGCACCCGGGTGCAGTGGGACAATGAGCTTCGTGGACAGTCTTTCGGGGGTCAGCTTGGCAAAGGCCGGGTGTTGCCGTTTAAAAAGATCAAGGTTCTCGAAGACTTCTTTGACGATACGGTAGACGACTTCTTCATTCGTATCGACATTGCAAAATAATATAGCTTTGACGCCAAAGGTACGAACTGGCTCTGTATTGGCCAAGTCCTTGTAATAATCGACCCGGATGACCCTTTCGACGAGAGTGTCTTTCTGCTCAAGGAGGGCATCAACATACTTCGTACTCGGTGGAACGATCATAATTTTGCGGGCACCGTGTGAGGCTTCCTTGATCGAAAGATTTGGGTGACCAACCGTGTAGAGATATGCGTCTATCCTGCCTTGCTGTAAAAGTTCACTGGCTTCGTAGGTTGGCACCTCACTAACAGTCAGTTCCTTTTCCATGTCTAGACCAACAAAACCAAGTATGCTCTTTGCTTGTATGTTGTCTGTCGAGCCATGCTCACCAATATTAACGATCTTTCCTCTGAGGTCCTGCAGAGAATTAATATTTGCATTAACAGCAGCAACGACTGTAAAAGCCTCCGTATAGAGACCAAGCACGCTCCGCAAGTTATTCACAGGAGCGTCTTGCCAATAGTGCTCACCGTTCTGGGCATAATCGAGAGCATTCGCTTGAGCAATGCCGAAGGCCGTCGTACCGTCAGTGACATTCTGGATATTGGCGACGGAGCCTTCCGAGGCTTCGGCAAGCAAGCGCAGGTTATACTCCTTGCGCTTCTTGTTGTGCATCTTGGCAACGGCACTCCCCGCAGCGTAATAAACTCCAGTGACATTGCCGGTGCTGATCGAAAGCATTGGTTCATCGAAAGCAAGCAACGTGGACGGGAATATGGAAACAGTGAAAGTTACCAGAGACAACAACATGAACAGGCGTGTGTCATGTATCATTTGACCCTCCCAGAAAAGGCGAAGCTTAAAGTAGAGCGTTCAAACTCTATAAATGAATGGGATAAAGCACCATGCCACAGCGTGAGTATGACAATCCCACTTTTTAAAAACGGAACTTGACCCCGAGCATGGGCCCGCTGAAGTTTATGTCGTCGATAGTGTCACCATCATCACTCTCCCACTCAAGGTGGCGGTAACCCGCAACCACATCAACCTTTTCAAGCCGATAACCGAAACCGGGCCATACCTGCCAGGTCCGCTTGCTGTCTCCGGTCCCTACGTCTGCATAGCAGGAGAGATACCAATTCTCACTGAGGTTTAATAACACCTGGGCACCAATGATGCCGTCCAGAACATCCCCAGAATCTGAAGCTTTGGTCTTACTTGCCCCAACATCAACATCTAAATCGACATCCACTCTAAAGTAGCGAGCACCAACCAGAAGGTCGAGGCTGGTCATGTCACTCTCCTGGACACGATAGGCGGCAAGCAAAGTCGAGACGAAACCTTCCAGCTTCACATCGACATCAACCTTTTCCGGGACTCCAATAATATTCGCAGTTGAACTGGTTTCTTGATTAATGCTCAGGTAGATGATATCTGCAAGCAGCGTCCACTTGCCTTTACGGGCGGAGATGATGCCCATAAGGCCACCATCAAGATCCTTCACGATGTCAGAGAATGAAACATCGATCTCATCTCCAGCCGAATCCGTCCCTTCTACCCCTGCACCCCAAAGATAAGCAGCTCCGCCAAACTCCCAGTTCTCGTCGCTGGCCTGTGTTTCAGCATTGACGGGAGTTGTTAACGCCAAGGAACAACAGAAAGCTATGGCAAGACTAAAAGCTAAACGTTGTAAATGGTAAATCACAAATCAGTACCTCCAGGCTTTCCACGAAGCCAAATAGAAATCGTTTGTAAAGTCTTTTCGAAGTCGCCCGCGAGCGGACGCGTTGATTTAAACAGTCCCACGTACAAACTCTATTTAACGGCTTTCGGCTCCGGGAATGTCCAGCTTCCATCCAGGATTTCCTTCTTCGGCTTATATAACCTGACGATGTAATTCCAGCCTGGCACGATCGGCAGGAAGTTCTTCGCCTCGGGGTCGCCACCAAAGTGGATGGTAATGCTGCCGTCTTGGTCTTTCTTTGCTGTGACGTTGTTGAAGGAATAGGCGTTATATTTATTGACCGGCATCCAACCCTCTTCGTCGTAGAGGGTCACAGACCAGAAGGCGTCCACCGGCACGTCTTTCGCGGTCAGTGTGTAAGCGGTCTTGCCGTCGTTCTTATCGGGGACCACGTTCACGTAGGTGGCGGCCTCTGCCGGTAAACCGCCCCAGCCGAGAGCGGCACCCAGCATCCAATAAACCGGATCCAGCTCCTCCTTCTTGCCAAACATCCTGGAAGTGTCCGTGACCGTAGAGGCGACCACGTTGATCGTTTCACGCATCTGCTCGACCTCTTCAGTCTTCCAATTGGGCACTTCGAATTTCCCTAAATCAGCTTGCTCGACGCTGACCGCATCCTGAAGTTGATGGGCCTGTTTCAGGTCGTTTTCATCATTCGGATTCATGAAGGTGCGAACGGTCAGGATGACATAGCGCGTGCCCACGTTGTCTTGTGTAAGAGTGACTGTCTTAGGACCATAGGCAGACGCAAGTGAATGGTCCTGATTTACCACCATCAGGGACTGATAGCGCCCCTTGTTATCGGGAAGCGTAATCGTGAGTGGAGACGTCAGATCAAACACACCGAATGAGTACAGCGTGTCCCTGTTACCCCGCACGGTCACCTGGTTCTCTACATCGTAGGGCTTCCGGCTATGCGTTAACTTTCCAAAGCAGTCGAAGTTCTCTATGTAGCCCTTTATCTGAAAGTCCGATTCGGCACGGACGTAGTTGTCGGCGGTGACAATGGGTGCTTCCTCTGCATACGCAGAAGCCAGGGCAAAGATTGCAAGGCATGTCCCTAATAGGAATGCCTGGATGGATTGCTGTAAATATGGATGCGGTTTCATTTCAAAGTCTCCTGTGTATGACTTTAGCGCCAATGGGTGCTGTTCAATTCTCAACTATTTTACCAACTCGATTTCGCCGGGACGCCAGGTCTTCTCAATCCAGGGCTCAAGCGGTCCGTACATCCGCAACGCGACAAACCAGCCTTTGCCCGGCACGGTTGCAAGCCAGTTATTCTCAAAACCTTTGGGAGGTTTCGGCGAGAAATAAATATCGTAAGAGCCGTCCTCGTTTTTCTTGAGACCTTTGGTCTGGCTGCCGACGGTTGGAAACTTCTGGCTGGTTTGAAGTTGCGAGCGGGTCTGGTTGTCATACATTGTCAGCGCCCAGAACGCCTTGGCTGGAGGATTTGCCGGAAGCTTCAGCCTGTACGTTTTACTGCCATCAAACGGCATCTTTTGGGAGTCGACGTAAGCGATTCCGTAGTCCGAACCTGCCCCTGCTTTAGTGAGTGCCATGGCTGGAGTCACCGCTGTATACGGATAATGGAACATCACACGAGCGTCGGAATTCATGGTTTTGCCATCGTTGCCGTTGAAAAAAACGTTCTTATCCAAAAATCCCATGAGCCAGGCGCTGTCTGTGTCCGGATAGATCCTTATGCCTTTCATGGTCCCATCGGTACGAGGGTGCCATACGATGGAACGGGCGGTGGCGTTGGCAATTTTCACTGCATCTGTAAGAATGTTCTTCAGGCGTTGATCAGGCTTGAAAGGCTTGCCTTTTTCAATCCCGATCGAGGCAAACAGGCCGCGTGTTTCCGGGTCCAGCATGTCGAGATGCTCTTCCTGGATCCACTCGTTGAGGTGCTCGTAAAACAAGTAGTTATTCGCATGAATCGTGTTGAACGAAACAAATGAACCGCTGATGAATTCCATTTCGGGGGGATTGTCTTTTTTCGACAGGGGGTAAATCCGCAGGTTCTCTTTGACATTCTTTGCCGCTGGTTCCAGACCCTTGGCGATCGAGGCACGCATGAAATATAACCACAATGCATCGAAAGCAGAAACCAAGAGCATATAATACTAGTGACAACTTTCTGCTATAAGAAGGCATTGTTAACACCCTGCCACCGCAACTGC